>DATCBZ010000319.1:0-6565 GCA_036511555.1 Steroidobacteraceae bacterium | reverse complement strand
CCAAGCGGCCAAAGGCGTCGAGTGCCGCCGCAATGAGCGGCGCAAGCGCGTGCACATCCAGAAGGTCGGCCTGCACGCAGGTGACGGAGTGGTGACGGGCATGCTCAAGTTCGTGCGCGAGATTCTGCGCAGCAACGGCCGAACTTCTGTAATGCAGGACGATGTTGGCGCCCGCCGCGTGCATCTTGCGGGCGATCACGGCGCCTACGCGGCGTGCGGCGCCCGTGATGAGCACTGTCTTGCCCAGGAGCAGCGTTGGCGTCTGGTTCGGCATCACCCGCAATTATGACTACATCCACAGAACGCTCAATGCTCGCTAGTCTTTCGGATGCTGAGCGCGAGCACTCAGCGGCTCTGGCGCGGGTGATTCGTACGCGCATCGCCGAGGCCGGCGGCTGGCTACCCTTTGATGCCTTCATGGACCTTGCGCTCTATGCGCCGGGGCTCGGTTATTACAGCGCCGGCGCAGTAAAGCTCGGCGTGGGCGGCGATTTCGCCACCGCTCCGGAGATGTCGCAGCTCTTTGGCCAGTGTCTTGCGCGGCAGTGCGCCCAGATCCTCAGCGCAACCGGCGGTGGAATACTGGAGCTTGGCGCCGGAACTGGAAGTATGGCGGTGACCGTGCTCGAGGCGCTGGCTGAGCTGGGCGTGCTGCCGGATCAGTATTCGATTCTCGAAGTCAGCGCAGACCTTGCCGCACGGCAGCGCGGGCGCCTCGAGGCGCTGCCGGCACCGCTGCGCGAGCGCGTTACTTGGATTGAGCGCCTGCCGCCGACGCCAATGCGCGGTGTTGTGCTTGCGAACGAGGTGCTCGATGCGCTGCCGTGTGCGCGTTTTGTCGTGCATGCCAAACGCGTGCGCGCGCTTGGCGTTGCGGTGGACGCGGACGGTGGCTTCATCGAGCGCGAGGGCTTTGCCGACGAGCTTCTGGCGCGGCACGCAGAGGCACTTGTGCGCGAGCTGAAGCTTGCCGACGGTTATCGTTCGGAGCTGTGCTGGCGCGTCGAGCCATGGCTTGCGGGGGTCGGCGAATGCCTGAAGACGGGCACCATTTTATTGTTTGATTATGGTTTGCCGCGCACTCATTACTATCATCCGCAGCGCACCGATGGGACGCTGCGCTGCCACTTCAAACATCGTGCGCACAACGATCCATTCATACTGGCGGGCGTGCAGGACATCTCCGCTTGGGTCGATTTCACGCGCGTTGCCGAAGCTGCTGATGCAGCCGGACTTGGGCTGTCTGGCTTTACGACGCAAGCGGCTTTTCTCCTCGGCAGCGGAATGGAGGAAGTGTTGGGCGCCGCTGCGGATGAGATGACGCGCGCGCGCCGCGCTGGCGAGGCGGTGCGGCTCCTTTTGCCTGGGGAGATGGGTGAGGCGTTCAAGGTCATGGCACTGTGCCGGGACTTTGATGAACCATTGCGCGGCTTTGCGCTGCAGGATCTGCGCGCATCCCTTTAGAGGGTGCGGCGCGCGCGCACGAAAACGGTGAGAGCGAGCAGGCGCTTTTCGCGCAACCTCTCTTTAATGGCGGGTCCGATGAGTCCTTGACACTCGCTTTCAGGAAAAGTGACTGCAGCGACAGCTTCTGCCGCGTTCTTTAGAAACTCGACTTGCGGATAGGCGCGCTCTTCAAGTCCGGTCCGGCCGCGCGCGTCGGCTTCGCAGGCGAGCAGGAGCGCCGCAAAGCGCTCGGGGCGCCGCAGGGCATCGGCCTTCTCCAAAAGCGTCAGAATTGTTGCCGGTTTGAGTTCCAGCGCGCGGTGTACCAGCCCGTGATGGCGAGCCGTCAGCACGGCAAGCTCCGAATGCTCATTGGGGACGCGCAGACGCGCGGCGAGCCCGTCAATCAGCGCCACGCCGGCCTCCTCGTGGCCGTGATGCGAGGGCCATAGGTTCGGCGGCGTCGCAGCCTTGCCCAGGTCGTGCGTGAGTACTGCGAAACGCACCGGGGTCGAGGCGCCCATGCGCACGGCGCACTGCAGCGCCAGCATCACGTGAACACCGGTGTCGATCTCCGGATGCCAACGCGCAGGTTGTGGCACGCCGTAGAGCGCCGCGATCTCGGGGAAAATAACCTGCAGCGCCCCGCAGTCGCGCAGGGTCTGGAAGAAGAGCTCTGGTCGACTCTCTCCCAGTGCGCGCTCGGTCTCCTGCCAGACTCGTTCCGGCACCAGTGCGCTGATCTCACCGCTCCTTACCATCTCCTGCATCAAGGCCAGTGTCTCGGGGGCGACCGAAAACCCACGGTCGCCAAAACGTGCCATGAACCGCGCCACACGCAGCACCCGTACCGGATCCTCGATGAAAGCTTCTGAGACATGACGTAGGAGGCGCGCCTCAAGGTCGCGCCGCCCGCCGTACGGGTCGATCAGTTCGCCGGCAGAAGTCTGTGCGATGGCATTGATCGTAAGATCGCGGCGCCTGAGATCCTCTTCCAATGTGACGTCTGGGGAGAAGCGCGTGCTGAAGCCGCGGTACCCTGGAGCAACTTTGGACTCCAGGCGGGCGAGTGCGTATTCCTCGTGCGTCTTGGGATGCAGGAAGACGGGGAAATCACGGCCGACGGGTAGATATCCCAATTTTTCAAGATCGGCAGGTACTGCGCCGACCACCACCCAATCGTGCTCGCGCATGGGAATGCCCAGGAGCTGATCACGGATGGCGCCGCCGACCAAGTAGACTTGCATGCTCACCATGTTAACCGAGAGTTTCGCGAAGTCCTGCCTCGCCCGAACCGTACTGCAAGCAGGTGCCGCCGTGCGCATTGTGCTCGCATGTCTTGCGCTCGCCGTGCTTCCTGCCTGCGGCACTTTGTATATCGCCCAAGCCGCTCGTGGCCAAATGCAGGTATTGCGCGAGCGGCGGCCGATCAAGAACGTGCTGGCCGATGCGCGCACGTCGCCGACGCTGCGCGAACGACTTACCACGGTCGAGCAGGCGCGCACCTTCGCATCGGCTCAGCTTGGACTGCCGGACAATAAAAGTTACCGCTCGTACGCCGACCTCGGCCGGCCTTTTGTCGTCTGGAACGTGGTCGCGGCCCCTGAATTCTCGATTGCACCGATGCACTGGTGCTTTCCGATCGTCGGCTGCGTCGCCTACCGCGGTTACTTCTCAGAGCACGGTGCCGAGGCCTTCGGCGCGTACCTGCGTCGGAAGAATTTCGATGTCGTAGTCGAGGGCGTGCCCGCTTATTCCACCCTCGGGCGCTTTGCCGATCCCGTGTTGAACACGATGCTGATCTATGGCGACAATGAACTCGCCGCGATCGTCTTTCATGAGCTTGCGCATCAGCTCCTATATGTCCCGGATGATTCGGAATTCAATGAAGCGTTCGCCGTCACGGTCGAGGAGACCGGACTTGCGCGCTGGCTCGAATCACTTGGGCAGGCGCAACAGCTCGAACACTATCGGCAGGAGCGCAGTCGCGATATGCAGTTCAATACGTTGTTTGCACAGCGGCGCGTGCAGCTTGCCCGCCTGTACGCACTGAAACTGCCGGTCGAGGTGATGCGCGAACGCAAGCGACTGCAATTTGAGGAGCTTGCGAATGACATGCGCGACTTGGAACGGCGCCAGGCAGTGCACTCGGGTTACGGGGATTGGATCTCAAGCGGACTCAACAACGCGCACCTGGCTTCGGTCGCAACTTACTTCGACTGTGTCCCTGGCTTTGAACGCCTGCTGGCGCGCGAGGATGGCGATCTGCCGCGCTTCTATGCGGCGGTGCGTGTGCTGGCGCACGCACCGCGGTCTGAGCGGCACCGTCAATTATGTGCAAGCTCAGCGCAGCGGAATCAGCAGGCTGGTCTTGCCGCGCCGCACCTCAATGACAACTGAGGCGGTGTTTTTCGTGCGTGCGCGCAATTGTTCGACATCTGTGATGCGCGCGCGATCGACACGCACGATCAAGTCGTTCTCGCGCAAGCCCTGCAGCGCCGCCGGACTTCCGGGTTCTACGCTTTTAACCGTCGCGCCGCCGGCCTCGGGTGCATCGACGATGTTTGCGCCATCCAGGCCATGCGGAGCGCTGACCGGCGCCACCTGAGTAGGCGGCTCGAGCGGGTTTGCCGCGACGGCCGGTGCCGCTGTCGCGGCAATGACAGCGGTTGCGCTCTGCGCAGTACCGTTGCGGAACAGCCCAATCTCCACTTTGTCACCGACGCGCAAGAGACCGACGACGTTTCTAAGTTCCGCGTTCGATTTCACGCTCTGGCCGTTTATGGCCGTGATCACATCGCCCGTGCGCACGCCGGCTTTGTCGGCCGCCGACCCGCCGACGACCTCCGATACCAGGGCGCCATGGACATTTGTAAGACCGAGCGAGCGGGCGATGTCGGTCGTCAGCGTATAGATGTTGACACCCAGCACGCCGCGCTTTACTGCGCCGAACTTCAACAGCTGTTCCGTTACGTTCTTGGCCATGTTGACCGGAATTGCAAAGCCGATTCCGATGTTGCCGCCGCTCTTGGAGAGGATGGCAGTGTTCACGCCAATTAATTCGCCCTTCAAGTTGACGAGCGCGCCGCCGGAATTGCCGGGGTTTATCGATGCGTCCGTCTGAATGAAATCCTCGTAGCCGTCGGGGTTGATTCCCGAACGCGAAAGTCCGCTGATAATTCCCGACGTGACGGTGTGCTGCAGGCCAAACGGATTGCCGATCGCAACGACGAAATCGCCCACCTCAATCTTGGCCGAGTCCCCGAGAGTCAACTGTGTGAGACCCTTCGCATTGACTTTGAGTACGGCGATATCGGAGGGCACATCGCGACCGATGATCTCGGCGTCGACATCGCGTCCATCCTGCAGCGTCACGGTGATCGCGCTTGCGTTCTCTACGACGTGCGCATTGGTCAGGATGTAACCCTTTTGGGAGTCAAAGATCACCCCTGAGCCCGCGCTTTGAAATGCTCGACCGCGCGGCCCAAGATCTGGAGGCGTATTGAAGAAACGACGATAGAACGGATCGTCAGAGAGCGGATTTTGCGGACCACTCTCGGTAGTCGTGCCGCGTGTCGCAATATTGACGATCGCGGGCGACACCCGCTTGATCATTGGGGCAAGGGAGAGGGTGGGCGATTGCGCAAGAGCGGCGGGTAGGGCGGCAGCCCCGTTCGGCGGCACGCTAGCAGCGCAGAGCAATGCAGCAACGCAGAGTAAAATGCGGTTCATGGCTGATCGGATCGGGACACGAACCGATTCTAAGCGCGCAGGCGCGCCAGACGAGAATAAATATCAAGAGGAGCGAGCTCATCGCTCGCTCCTCGAGATTTCCCTTACCGGATTAGGCAGCCTCTACCGCAATGCGCTGCGGCTGGACCTGCGGCGACTTCGGAATCGTTACCTCAAGAACGCCGTTTGACTGCTTGGCCTTGATGGCAGCCGTCTCGGCACTCTCGGGCAGCGTGAAGCGGCGCAGGAAGGCTCCGGAGACGCGCTCCACGCGTTCGTAGCCCGTTGCACTGTCACGCTTTTCTGCATGACGCTGACCGCGAATGGTCAGAACGCCTTTTTCCGCCGTGATCTCAACATCTTTGGGGTCGACGCCCGGCAGATCCGCGCGCACCACAAAACGTTCGGCCTCTTCGTGGACATCCACGACAGGAAGCCAGGTCACATCAGCGGAGTTTGACGCCTCGGCAGCGGTGCTGCCTTCGCCGAGTGCGGGGCCGATGTCGCGATGAAATCGATTGAAGAGCCTCCACGGCTCGTAGTGAACTATTGTCATTGCCAGTCTCCAAAAAAACGCAAGAAGCGCGAATGGACTACTTTCTGTGGCCAGCAGCGCGCGTTTCAAGGGCCAAGGAGCGCGCGCGAATGCGAACAACCTGTGCGCAAGCTGTGCATGGTCTGGGCACAAGATCTTGGGCTTGAGTATCTGAGGTCTTTATGTCAAAAGTGCTGGAAAAAGAGCTCGACCGCACGGCGCGTTACCCCGCAAAGACTTGAATTATAAGGATATATAGGGACTGATTCTTATTAGCCAATAATCTTGACGGATCTGCGACGCGTCATTAGGCTTCTACCCCCGACACAAGATCTTGTGTTGCTCATGCGATCAGGGTCGGCGCTCGGGGGGTAGGTTTTTCGGGGAGTCGGCTGTCTGACAGCAGCTTTTTGGCTACCGCTGTTGGTTGGTCGTTGCGCGGATTTTTCTGCGCGCTTTCCCGTGATCCGTTGTCGGCAGCACAATATTTGGAGTGCCACGGATTCATGAACACCGTCATGAAGCTCGAACCCAAAGATCTCGATGCCGTTCCTTTCCAGGAAGCGTCACTCGACATTTGGGATAAGAAATATCGCCTCACGGCGAAAGATGGAACGCCCATCGACAAGTCGATGGACGACACTTACAAACGTGTCGCGCGAGCGCTCGCCGACGTCGAGAAGCCCGACGCGCGCGAAGAGTGGTACGAGCGCTTTTTATGGGCTCTCCGGCGCGGCGCGATACCCGCCGGGCGCGTCACCTCCAATGCCGGCGCCCTCGAACATAAACCTGCAACCTCGACGATCAACTGCACGGTGTCCGGGTCAATCGTCGATTCGATGGACGACATTC
>DATCBZ010000318.1:0-2554 GCA_036511555.1 Steroidobacteraceae bacterium | reverse complement strand
CAAGCCCCAGCAGTCCAAATTCTTCGCCGATCACTGCAAAGATGAAGTCGGTCGAGCGCTCCGGCAAAAATTGCAGCTGCGCCTGGCTGCCATGCATCCAGCCTTTGCCAAAGACACCCCCCGAGCCGATCGCGATCTGTGACTGGATGATGTGGTAGCCGGCACCTAAGCGGTCGGTCGAAGGATCAAGAAAAGTAAGCACGCGCTTGCGCTGGTAATCGTGCATGAAGGCCCAGCCGAACCACGCACCGGCGGCGCCAATAATGCCCAGTCCTGCAATGATGCGCATCGACAGTCCCGCCATCACGATTACGAGACTGCCGGCGATTGCGATCAGCGCGGCGGTACCCAAATCCGGCTGCAGTACGACGAGGCCGACTGGCACCAACACGAGACCGGCTAACACGAGCAGCGTGCTGGTCGTGGGAGGCAGCGGCCGCTCCTGCAGAAACCACGCGCATATCATCGGTACCGCAAGCTTCATGAGCTCCGAGGGCTGAAAGCGCAGAATCCCCAGATCAAGCCAGCGCTGCGCACCCTTGCCGATGTAGCCCATGGCGTCGACAACCAGCAAGAGGACGACACCGAAAAGATAAAGCCAGGGCGAGCTACGTCTTAACAAATTGGGGTTGACCTGCGCCAGCACGAACATCGCGATCGCCCCCATTAGGAGATGGCCGCCGGCGCGGATGACTGTCGGCAGACTCTGGCCGGAGGCACTGTAAAGTACGACCATGCCGTAGCCGGCTATCAAGGCAAGACCAATGATGAGCGCGCCGTCGAGCTTCATCGCTGCAGCCAAGTGCGCCGTGCCGGTCAAAGTGCGGCGTGTGCGCGATCCGGTGGTGATTTCTTCGTACATCAGGTGGGGGCCTTGGCTTCCTTCAACTTGCCATCGGCGCCGAGCAAATAAGCGTCCATGACTTTGCGCGCGATGGGGGCGGCGGCGCTGGCACCGAAGCCGCCGTTCTCGACCAGTACCGCAACCGCGATGCGCGGAGCGTCGACGGGCGCGAAGGCTATGAACCAGGCGTGATCGCGCAAGCGTTCGGCGACGGTCTTTTCGTTGTATTTGGCGTTCTGTGCAACGGTGAACACCTGCGCGGTGCCGGTCTTGCCGGCGATCGAGTATGCAGCGCCTTTGCCGCTTGCGCGCGCGGTGCCGTAGGTGGCCGCGCCCACCATCCCGTCGATCACCCGTGCCCAGTCGGCATCGCTCACCCCCTCAATGGGTTTGCCGGCAATCGGTGCGATCGAATGTATGTTGCCGTTCATATCACGCCAACCCGTCACGAGTCGCGGGCGAAAATTTTTGCCGCGGCCCGCAATGAGACCCACTACGTGCGCAAGCTGTATTGGAGTCACGAGGAGGTAACCCTGGCCAACCCCAAAATTGACCGTCTCGCCGGGAAACCAGATTTGATCTTCGGGCCGCTTGAAGGTCGCTTTTTTCCATTCCGGCGTGGGCAGCAGTCCGGGCTTCTCGCCGCTGATGTCGATTCCGGTGACTTTACCGTAACCAAACGGTGCTAAGAACGCTGCCAGGCGATTGACGCCAAGCGTTGCAGCCAGCCCGTAAAAGTAGACGTCGCAGGATTTGGCGATCGCATCCTGCAGCGCTATGTGGCCGTGGCGTCCGGTTTTGCCTTCGCGAAATAGACGCGTGCTACCGGGCAGATGAAAGACGCCGTCGCAGAACTCAACCTTGTCCGGATTCAACACATGGTATGTCAATCCGGCGAGCGCGACGGCCGGTTTAATGGTCGAGCCGGAAGGATAGGCGCCGCGCAAGGCGCGGTTCAAAAGCGGTTTGTCGATGTCATCGGTTAGGGCTGCGTATTCGGCGTTGGTGATGCCGCGTGCGAACAGCGATGGGTCAAAGCCGGGGCGGCTTGCAAGTGCAATCACATCGCCCGTGAGCGGATCGAGCGCCACTACCGCACCGCGATGATCGGCGAGGGCCGTCTCGGCCACCTCTTGCACCGGAAGATCAATCGACAGCACAAGATCATCGCCGGGGGTTGGAGCACGGGTGTGCAAGTCCGGCACGAGCGCGCCTTGACGCTGCACGGAGCGTCCGAGTGCATTCACAAGGATCTCGCGCGACCCATTGCCGCCGTGCAATTGGTGCTCGTAGGCGCTCTCCACGCCTAGCTTGCCGATGAGTGCGGTACCTGAGTAGGCGGCGCGGTCAATGTGCTGCAGGTCGATCTCGCTGATCGCACCGACGTAGCCCAGGGCATGCACGGCGACCTCGCCCGCGGGGTAGAAGCGCGTCTGGCGTGTTTTGATATCGAGCCCCGGGAATTCAAAGCGCCGCACGGCGAAACGCGCAACCTCCTCTTCGGACATGTGCAGGCGCACCGGCACGCTGTCAAACGGGCGGCGCGAGCGAATCGTGCGCCGCAGGTCATCCAGGGTGTCCGCCTCCAGCAGGCCGAGCGTTACGAGCCCCTTCAATGAGGCATTCATGTCCGGCACTTCCTCGGGCACGAGTTCCAGCTGATAGGCCGGCTGATTGCCGGCGAGGAGCTTGCCGTTGCGATCGAGAATC
>DATCBZ010000317.1:0-3964 GCA_036511555.1 Steroidobacteraceae bacterium | reverse complement strand
TGCAGTTCTTCAACCAAGTGACGGCAGGGCACGCGGGAGATGAGTCGGTGTTCAAGCGAGACGACGGAGCGGCCTGGTCGAGGATGGATGCATCACGCTACATGGTGCGGGCGTCGGAGGCGGCAAAGATCAAGCCGCCGGCGAAGTTTCATGACCTGCGCCGCAGCTATGCCAGTCTGCTCATCAATCGGGGTACCGACGCCGAGATCATCCGCGAACTTCTGGGGCACGCGGATCTACGGATGACATTGCGCGCGTACGCCCATTTATTGAACCGCACGGTTGCAAAGGTGGTGAGGAAGAAGCTGCCGTCTTTCGGATTCGAGTCCAGCAATGTGCGCAAGCTAGAGCGAGCCTAAGTAATGGCGCGACGACCGCGCAAGCCCCGATGCATCATCATTTCTGGTCCCAATGGCGCCGGAAAGACGACGTTCGCGCGTCGCTACCTTCCGGTGTTACCGGTGGCTTAAAAGCGCGGCATAGTGGGGAGGGTTCGCGGATTTGAGTGACGAGTATGGGCCGCCGGGACCGTGGCGGTTTTCAGCGAAGGTTGGAGTCAGAACGGCGGATCGGATTCGGGGTGGTCGAAGGGTGAGTAGTCGGGATCACGATTCTGTGCGCTGCGCTCCTGAGCGAGCCGATGCAACGCGCCGAAGTAATGCCGCTCGATGGTTTCGGTGAGGTGACCTAGGAACTCGAGCAGTTCAGCGGCCGCCTCGGCGGGCAGCTCGAGCGGGATGCACACGATCGGCAGGTCATTCGGTTCCATGGCGGTGGCCCTCAAGGTTTCTTCGTTTTTTTCTCTGCGCGGGATTTGGCATTGCGCGCCGCCCGTTCCTGTGCTTCCTTGAGCCGATAGCTTTTGCCCGCGAGGGTGAGGATTTCGGCCTTGTGCATGAGTCGATCGACGAGAGTGACGACACAGCCGGCGTTGGGGAAGACCTGATTCCATTCGCCGAAGGGTTTGTTGGTGGAGAGGATCACGGGGCTGTTCTGGTAGCGGCGGGTGATGACCTCGAAGAACAGGTCGGCGTAACGCGCATCATATGAGAGGTACCCGACTTCGTCGATCGCGAGTACAGCCGGGGTTGTGTAGCGGCGCAGGCGCCGACGCAGCGAGGCGGAGGAGTCTTGGGCGGCCAGATCATGCAGCATGTCGGAGGCGAGCGTGAAGCGCGCGGTATGACCGTGGAGCACGGCTTGGTAGAGGATGTTTTTCATCAGCATCGTTTTACCCAGACCATTGGGGCCGATGAGCACGATGTTGGCGGCCTCGCCGATGAAGGCGAGGGAGAGGATTTCCTCGACGAGCGGACGATCGCACTGGGTGGGCCACTGCCAGTCGAAGTCGGCGATCGGCTTGAAGACCCCGATGCGCGCGTCGTCGAGCCGCCGCTTGAAGCTGCGGCGCGTGCGCTCGGCCTCCTCGATGGCCAGCAACTGTGGCAGCCAAGGTTCGTTGATGACGGACTCGGCGTTGGCGAGCAGCCCGTAGAGGCCGAGGCGCTGCAGGCGCTCGCGTAAGTCCTCAAGCTTAAGCGGTAGGATCGGAGGGTTCGTGGTCATTGATGGACTCCTGGTTCAGTTGTTCGTACTCGCGTAGGTCATGGGCACGCACGGTGACATGCACGCGGGGATCTTTCGGTAAGGTGACGGCGATGGGCGGCGGCGCCCCGCGTGCCGCCAGGTGCTGATCGATGAAGTGGCGTACGGCACTCAAGTGCGCGGCGTTCTCGGCAACTGCGGCGTCGATGGCCTGGGCCAGTGCATCGGCACCATGGTTGTCGAGGATTTGCAGGAGCCCGCGGGTGAGAACACCCAAGTGCACGCCGTGCTCGGCGGCGAGCTTGTACAGCTTTTTCGATCCGGGGGCGGCATGGTGCAACCGGTCGAGCGCCCGGTGTTCGCGCCCGGCGCGTTTGTGGGCGACCAAGGCGTCCAGATGCTCTGGCTCCTCGATCTGTTTGCCGCGATCGAAGCAGCGCGCATGGTCGGCAAGCGTCTGGTGCCCTTCCACGATGCGCACCCGCTCGAGCGTGGCGAGGATCTCGAGCGGCCGGCCGACATGCGTGTGCGGGATGGTGTAATCGTTCAGATCAAAGCGCAGGTACGGGCTTTTGCGGGCGATGCCCTCCACGCGCTCCTCGGTCGGGAAGGGGTTGTCGGGTAAGGGCAGTAACTGCGGGAGTTCCTCGGCGAACACCGCCTGCACGGTGCGGTCGCGATCCTCGGGAGAACCGCGCAAGCTCGCTTCCTGCAGACACCACGTTGTTGCCTGAGCGTTCAGATCACTGATATCTTTGAACGCGCGAGCAGCAAAAAATCGGTCCCGAACAAAACGTATTGCTCGCTCCACGCGCCCTTTTTCGTTGCCGCGGGCGACCGCCACCGGGCGCGGCTGGAACCGATAGTGAGCGGCCAACTCCAGCAGCGTCGGATGGAAGCGGATCGCTTCGGCGCGACGCTCAAGTACCGCGCTCTTGAGGTTGTCATAAAGCACGACCCGCGGGACCGCGCCCCAGGCAGTGAACGCCTCGACATGGCCGCGCAGGAAGTTGTTCATGGCGCCGTTCAAGTAAAATCGCAGGAACAGGTGTCGCGAGTACGAGAGCACCATGACGAAGACCATCAGCGGCCGGGTCGCCTTGCCGATGGTGATTGTCCCGAAGTGTGCCCAGTCGCACTGGGCTTGTTCACCGGCGAGGGTGCGCAGACGTAAATAGGCTTCCGGCACCGGTCGCGGCCGGAAGCGCGCGACAATGGCGCGGAAGTGATCCGAGCCACCGCGATAACCGCGCTCGCGCACCATGACGTGTAAGCGGCTCGCGCATAACTTCGGATACTGCTTCAGCGTCTCGAGGATAAACGGGATGAAGGGGTCCGCGATCGACGGGCGCGTCGTCTTCTGTGCCGCTGGCACGCCGGCTTGCGCGAGCACGCGTCGCACCGTCGAGTGATGCAGCATGAGTTGCCGCGCGATCGTGCCGATCGGCCAGCGTTCAGCATGATGCAGGCGCAGCACCTCCGCTTCCACCGCGCGACTGATCATCGCTGCCCTTCAGCCGAAGCCCGAACCGCGCCACGTGCGCAGTCGCGTGAACAGTGGCAGCGGCGCATGGCAAAAATCACACCGTCCAGGAACGCGTTGCGGGTTGCGGGGTGCTTCGAAGGATTTATCAGGGGCCGAAGGAACATCGGTGAGCTCGAGCGCGGCCATATCGACCGTGACCGACATCGTGAACACCGGTCCCGTCGGTGCATATCCCAGATGCGTCACTTTCTCGAGCTGACGCTCGCGCCATGCCTGCTGTCGAGCGGCATGACGCCGCGCTCCCCGACGCGTGCGCTGGTAGCGCGCACCGGCTCGACGGCGCGACTCCCGGCGCGACACCGCCGCACACTCGCCGGGACAAAAAATATTGCCGCGATCGCATCGGCCGCAAATGCTCACCGACACACTGCAGCCCCGGCAGCTATATAGCCGGTAGCTCTCCTCCCGCTCTTGCACCGCACGCCCCCACAGCACTGGACAGCGCCGGGCTGCGCGGGGCTAAATGAGCTGCGGAAGATCGCCCCCACAGGCATCGCACCGCTGGAGGCCCGGGGGTTTTGAACGGTTCCCGGGCCTTCTTTGCTTGGGCGTAGCCGCGCAGCTTAGAGCGCAACGGTGCAACGCGTCGCGACCGCGACAATCACAAGCGAAAAACGGATGCCAAAGCTTCTGCCGCTGATCGCGGCAGACTGCGCTTCGTTTACGTCTGAGAGGACGTCAAAAAAACCAAAGAGAACCTAAATTCGGCTAGCGGGTCCCCGGTGGTCAAACCGCGTGTATCCCCGAAATCACGCGCTTTTCAATCCCCGTCCACAACACCGTACATCAGGCTTATCGAATGCAGAAATTGTGTTGTCTGTGATGACAGAGAAATCAATTGCTTACAGATCCTTGGCGTACGTGATGTTCCGA
>DATCBZ010000316.1:0-6688 GCA_036511555.1 Steroidobacteraceae bacterium | reverse complement strand
GGGCTTTGCTTGACTCGGCCTCCACCGCAATCTGGTCGGTATGCAGGCGGACGGCAGCCTCTGCAGCAGCCAGACTACTTCGATGAAATTCATAGACTGCTACCAATAGCCCGGCCGGCAACGCGTTCCCCACCGTATCGGCAAGTACGTCGCGAGGATTGGCGAGCAGCCAAGCGGCATCTGCATCGTTGAAAAAGAGATCCGTGAGGATCGTGCCGACAATACACGCGCAGATCACACCGGCGACCAGACAAACTACTCGAGCAAGCGGTCGCTTCAGTAGAAAGTCCCTTACGAGCACCATCAGAATCGCGACCGGTCCCAAAGCGACCAACCAGTTAAGAGATGATAGGCGCACAACCGCGAACCAGTCGGCCGGTCCTGGCCCGGGCTTGAACGCTTCGCCAACGATCCCATACAGCGTCAGCGCTGTTATCGCCGAAAGCAGCAGCACAGCCGAATAGCGCACGTGGCGTATCATCGACCGGTATGCCTGAGGAGACGCACCACGGCGACGAGCGTCGGGCGGCGCAAGACTTTCCCCGCCTCGGCTTTTCATTCCGAACCGATTTTCTATTTCCAGCAAGCACGGCTCCACGGCAACCAACGGCTACGTAACGCGATTTTCCGCGCCGCCCATCGTGCACTGCGGCGCCTCATTGCTCGCAAGTCACCGGTCCTCCGCCTGCGACGTCCTTTGCGGTCGCTCAGTGGGTGCGCGTCAGCGTCACCTGCCAGGATGAAAGTTTCCGGTCATTGAAGAGCAGCATCGCCGAGGCGCGATAGTGACCTGCATCGACCTGCTGCAAATACTCGGTACCCTGATAGGAGCCGTCGCTCGAATGAAAGATCGACAGGATTGAATCGCCGACGACCGAAAATACGCCGAGGAGCTTGCCCAACATGGCGTTCTCCGCCTTCCATTTGAGAGTCGTGGGATCGCGGCCCGGAAGTTCGATGGAGTAGGCGCTGACGAACTCTATATGCGGGGAACTCAATACTTTCATCGAGCCTGCAAGCAGCCAGCAGGTATCGCGGTGCGTGATCTCGATGCGCCCCTGCGCCTCGATAGGCCGTCGGTCGCCCGCCCAGAACGTACCCGCTACGCTCCACATGGCCGGCTCAAACAGGAAGGTATGCCCCACAGATCCCCGCGCTGCATTGGATAACCGCTACCATTATGGCGCGCCGCCGCCTTTGGGGGTACGGTAGAACGCATGCTGATCGAACAAATTTGGACGGCGAACGCGTATCGCAACTTCCACTATCTCGTTGCCTGCGCGGAGACGGGCGAGGCGCTTGCCGTAGACCCGCTTGATTGGCAGCGCTGCCTCTGCGTGGCGAAAGCTCGGGGTTGGCAGATACGGCAGATCCTCAACACGCACGAGCACCGCGATCACACCGGTGGCAACGCGGGGCTCGTCGAAGCAACGCAGGCAAAAGTGCTCGCCCATGCGCAGGCCGCCGCCCGCATCGGCGGCGTCGATCGCGGCCTCGTCGAGGGCGACATCATCCGCATCGGCCGCACCGTGGAGCTGCGCTGTCTTGATACGCCCGGTCACACCATGACGCACATCTGTGCGCTGGCGGAGGCCGAAGTGCCGGCGCTCTTCTGCGGCGATACGCTCTTCAACGCCGGCGCCGGCAATTGTTACAACGGCGGCAAGCCCGAGCTTTTATACGCAACCTTCGCGCATCGACTTGCGCAGCTGCCGGACGCAACCCGGGTCTACCCGGGACACGAGTACCTCGCGCGCAACCTTGAGTTCACCCTCGACCGCGAGCCGGGTAACGCCGCGGCAGCAGCGCTACTTCTGGCGGCACGCAACCAGGACCCGGCGGCGCCCATCGTCACGACGCTCTACGATGAAAAACAGATCAATGCCTTTTTACGTACCGCGGAGCCTGCAATCATTGCGCGCCTGCGCGAGCGCTGTCCTCGCCTTGGCGCCGCGCCCGACGCGTGCGCGGTGTTTCTCGCGCTGCGAGAACTGAGGAACAGCTGGTAGGTTTTACGGGCGGCGCGTCAAGGCTACGTGCCGCGGCTGCGATGCCACCCGCTCAATTCAGGCGCGCAGGTGTCGGTACGGCGCAAGATCCAGGTCCCCTTCGGGCGCCACATGCGTATAGGCGTAGAGCGCGATATCGGCAATGCTGTAACGGCCGCCGACAAAGAAGTCTGCATCCTTAAGATGCGCATCCATCATGGCAAGTGCCGCGCGTCCCTGCTCCAGGCGTTTCGGCAGCTCCGCGCGCCGCGGCGAATCAGCCGGAAAATGCCGCATGATAAAGCGCGGCGTCGCCACATACGGCTCATGACTGTATTGCTCAAAAAACATCCACTGCAGCACTTGCGCGCGCTGCAGGCGTTCGGCCGGAATGAACCGCGTGCCCTCAGCCAAGTACCAGAGGATGGCATTCGATTCGGCAATGAAAGTGCCGTCATCAAGCTCGATAGTCGGAATTCTGCCATTCGGATTTTTGGCGAGGAACTCTGCCCTGCGAGTTGCGCCCGCGAGAATGTCGACTTCCACCCAGCGATACGGCTCATGCAAAAGCGCGCACAGCAATCGAATCTTGTAGCCGTTGCCGGAGTCGAGAAAATCATAGAGGGTGATCACGGCGGTCTCTCGTTTTGGGATCGAGCGCGAAGTATCCGCTGTGGCCGCGCGTGCGCCAACTGCGCAAACACGGCGATGCGGTGCTGATGTACCCTCACGCTTCATCGATCCGGCGGCGCAGTCAGACCATGTTTTCCTCGTTCTACCGGCGCTCCTTTGCGATCGCCACCATCATCATTCTGGGCTATGCGCTCATCAGGATGCTGGCGCCGTTCTGGGGGCCGCTCGGCTGGGCGGCTTTTCTCGCTTTTTTTCTGCAGCCTCTACATGTGCGCCTGACCCGTCGCTTGGGCGGCCGCGGCAGCGTGTCCGCGGGGCTCATTACGCTCCTCACACCGTTTCTTCTGATCGCGCCGCTGTCGGGCCTCGGGCTCGTGTTTGCGAAGCAGGTCGGAATCCTCATCGGCTACTTGCGCGCGCATTCGGTGCCCTCTTTTCCCACCATCCGGCAGGACCTCGATACCTATCCCATCATTGGCCCGCTGTTGCACTGGATAAACGCCGACATTTCGGTCACCGCCGCACAAGTGCAGGAATGGCTCGTCAACGGCGCGCAAGCGGTGCTGAAAGGCGCCGCTGCGCTGGGCGGCAGCGTCGCGCTCGGCGTGGTCGGCACGCTCATCGGCTTTGCCCTGATGATTTTTCTGCTCTTCTATTTCCTGCGCGACGGCGCCTCGATGCTGCGCCATCTCATGCGGCTCGTGCCGCTCGAACCCGATCGTCGCGAGAAGCTCGAGCGCTACCTCGCAGAGGTGACGCGCGCGGTGGTCTACGGCCATTCGTTGACCTCGCTTGCGCAAGGGGTGCTCGTGGGGATCGGTTTTGCGATCGTGCATCTGCCATCGCCCGTCGTGTTCGGCGTACTCGCGGCCCTTGCGGCGCTCTTGCCCGGCGCCGGCACGGGCTTCGTGCTGATTCCAGCGGTGCTGGTGCTGGCATTTGACGGCCGCTGGGGAGCGGCGGCGTTCCTTGCGATCTGGAGTCTCGGCATCGGCGTGTGCGACAACGTGCTGCGCCCGTATCTCACGCGCCGGCATGCCGCCGTCTCGACGCTCACCGTGTTCGTCGGTGTCATCGGCGGCCTCGTCGCCTTCGGGCTCATCGGGCTGGTGCTCGGGCCGGTGCTGTTGAGCCTGATGGTCGCGCTGTTGCGTTTTGCGGAGGAAAACATCACACAGAACAACCCGGATCCCATCTGATCTTGAATTCCGAGCGAAGCGGCTACAATGCGGCCCCCATGGATGTCTCTGCTCTCCTCGATCCGCTCAACGACGCACAGCGCGCCGCGGTTACGGCTGCGCTCGCGCCGGTACTGGTGCTGGCCGGCGCCGGCAGCGGCAAGACGCGCGTGCTCACGCACCGGATCGCCTGGCTCGTGCAAGTCGAGGGCGCCTCCCCCCAGGGCATCCTCGCCGTAACCTTTACCAACAAGGCAGCCGGCGAGATGCGCGGCCGCATCGGTCAGCTTCTGGGCATGCCGGGATCCGCGCTGTGGATCGGCACCTTTCATGGCATCGCACATCGACTGCTGCGCCTGCACTGGCGCGAGGCCAATCTGCCGCAGGGCTTTCAGATTCTCGACTCCGAGGATCAGCTGCGCCTCATCCGCAAGATGTTGAAGGCTCAGGACCTCGACGAGAGCCGCTGGGTGCCGCGCGAGATCCAATGGTTCATCAACTCGAACAAGGACGAGGGCCGCCGGCCGGCGCAGCTCAAAGACGCGGGCGATTTGAACCGCCGGCAGCTCATCAAACTGTATGCAAGCTACGAGGCCGCCTGTGCGCAGTCGGGCGTCGTTGATTTTGCGGAACTGTTGCTGCGTGCGTTTGAACTGTGGCGCGACCACCCGGAACTGCTCGCGCACTATCAGCGGCGCTTCCGCCACGTCCTCATCGATGAGTTCCAGGACACGAACGCCATTCAGTACGGCTGGATGAAGCTTCTCGTCGGACAGCAGGGTTGTCCGTTTGCCGTCGGCGATGACGACCAGTCAATTTATCGCTGGCGCGGCGCGCAGGTGGAAAATCTGCAGCACTTTCGTCGTGACTTTCCTACCGCAACGCTGCATCGCCTAGAGCAGAACTATCGCTCCTCGGGCGCGATCCTCGCGGCGGCCAACGCTCTCATCGCGCACAATTCCGGCCGCCTCGGCAAGAACCTCTGGACGAGCGGCAAGCAGGGCGAAAAGATTCGCCTCTACGCCGCCTTCAACGAGCGCGATGAAGCGGAGTTCGTGGTGCAGCGCATCCGCGAGTGGGAGCGCGGCGGCGGCGCACGGCGCGATGTCGCCATCCTGTACCGCTCCAATGCGCAGTCGCGTGTTTTGGAGGAGGCGCTGTTGTCGGCGCGCATGCCCTATCGGGTGTACGGCGGCCTGCGTTTCTTTGAGCGCGCCGAAATCAAGGATGCGCTCGCCTATTTGCGCCTCATCGCCAATCGCCGCGACGACGCCTCATTTGAGCGCGTAGTCAATCTGCCCACCCGCGGCATCGGCGCGAAGAGTCTCGACGTGATCCGCGCACAAGCAAAACTCTCCGGCGCCTCATTGTGGGAGGCGGCAGCGGGCTGCGCGGCCAATGCATTGGGACCCAAAGCCGGCACCGCGGTACAGGGCTTCATGGCGCTGATCGAGCGCATGGCGCAGGAGATTGCAGGCCTGCCGCTGCACGAGCAGGTGGATCAGATGCTGCAGACGAGCGGGCTTCTGGAGCACCACAAGCGCGAGAAGGCGGAGCGCGGGGAAGCGCGTGTCGAGAACCTCCTTGAGCTCGTGAGCGCAGCGCGCGGCTTTGAGCCCGACGGCAGCGTCGAGGAACTGCCGCCGCTGCAATCCTTCCTTGCGCACGCGGTACTTGAATCGGGCGAGGGCCAGGCGGAGGCCTGGGAAGATTGCGTGCAGATGATGACGCTGCATTCGGCGAAGGGCCTGGAATTTCCCGTCGTGTTCATGTGCGGCATGGAAGACGGACTGTTCCCGCACCAGCGCTCGCTTACGGACATTGACGGTCTCGAGGAGGAGCGCCGCCTCTGCTACGTCGGTATGACGCGCGCGATGCGGCAACTGTATTTCACCTGCGCCGAGCAGCGCCGCCTGCACGGCAGCGACAGCTACGCGCAGCCGTCGCGCTTCATCAAGGAAGTCCCCGAGGAACTCATCGACGAGGTACGGCCGCGCATGCAGCTGTCGCGCCCGATCGCAGTCGGACGCTTCCGCGCCGAGGAGCCGCCGCAGGCGGGTGTGCGCCTGGGCGCGCGCGTGCGCCACGGCAAATTTGGCGAAGGCGTGATACTCACCGTCGAAGGCAACGGGCCGCACGCGCGCGTGCAGGTGAGCTTCGAGAAACAGGGCACGAAGTGGCTCATGATCCAGTACGCGAACCTGGAGCCGATGCATTGAAAATCGTGATTCTGGGCGCGGGGCAGGTGGGCCGCACCGCCGCCTATCACCTCTCGCGCGAAGAGTCGAACGAGGTCACCGTTGTTGATCTCGACGAGGAAATCCTGCGCAACCTGCAGGATCGCCTCGATATCCGCACCGTCGCGGGCAACGCCTCGCACCCCTCGGTGCTTGAAGCGGCGGGCGCGGCGGAGGCGGACATCCTGATCGCGCTCACGAGCAGCGATGAGGTCAACATGATGGCCTGCGAAGTCGCCTTCATCCTGTATCGCACGCCGACCAAGATCGCGCGCATCCGCGCCTCCGAATACACCAGCCGCCCGGAGCTCTTCAGCGAGGAGGCACTGCCGGTCGATGTCTTCATAAGCCCCGAGCAGCTCGTCACCGAATACGTCGAGCGCCTGATTCATTACCCGGGCGCTCTGCAGGTACTCGACTTCGCCGACGGCAAGGTGCGCCTCGTTGCCGTACGCGCGCATGAAGGCGGTCTGCTCGTCGGCCAGCAGTTGCGCGCCCTGCGCGAGCACGTGCGCGATATTGAAGCGCGTATTGTCGCGATCTACCGCGCCGGCCGCAGCATCACGCCGGGCGGCGATACGATCGTCGAAGCCGGCGATGAAGTGTTCTTTCTGGCCGCACGCGAGGACATCCGCCGCGTCATGAATGAAAT
>DATCBZ010000315.1:0-4517 GCA_036511555.1 Steroidobacteraceae bacterium | reverse complement strand
CTGAGTGGGGCAGGCGGGGATGCAGGCACTGCAGGTACCGCAATGGGCCGTCGCGGGCGCATCTACCGGCAAGGGCAGATCGGTAAGAATTTCTCCCAGGAAAAAGAACGAGCCGGCATCGCGTGCGATCAGATTCGTGTGCGCCCCGATCCAGCCTAAACCTGCATTGCGCGCGAGCGCCTTCTCCAGAACCGGCGCACTGTCGACGCAAACTCGATAGCCAAACGGTCCGACCCGCGCGGCAACGGCGCCGGCCAAGTGCGCAAGCTTGCGGCGCATGAGCTTGTGGTAGTCGCGCCCAAGTGCGTAGCGCGACACGTAGCCGAGGGACGGATCGCCGAGCACCTCATCGGCCGCGCGCGCCTCCTGCGGCCAGTAGTTCATGCGCACGCTGATGCAAGTCAGCGTGCCCGGCGCAAGCTCGCTCGGCCGACTCCTCTTGGTGCCGTGCCGCTGCATGTACTGCATCTCGCCGTGAAAGCCCGCGGCAAGCCAATCCAGAAGATGACCTTCGTCATTTTCAAGCTCGACGTGGGTGACGCCGATGGCATCAAAGCCATGCGCGCGCGCGAGATTCTGCAGTTCCTCCTTGCTCGCTGCCAGATCGAGTGCCGCGGGTTCAGTCATGACAACACCATGAGCTTAGTATAATCAGGGCATGCCGCTGCCCACTTCTTTGTACAGCGCCTCGCAGGCTCGCGCGCTCGACGCTTATGCAATGAATGCGCTCGGGCTGGCCGGCTATACGCTCATGAAACGGGCCGGGGAGGCGGCGCTGCGCTACCTGCGCACCCGCTTTCCAACCGCCCACAACATCGCCATCGTCTGTGGCGGCGGCAATAACGGCGGCGACGGCTACGTGTTCGCGCGCTTTGCGCAAGCGGCCGGTTTGACCGTCTCGGTGCTCGCCGTAGTCCCTATCGAGGCCCTGCACGGCGATGCGCACCAAGCGTGCCTTGATTTCAAGGCAAGCAATGGCCGCATCGCGCCATTCGCTGCACCGCTGCTCGCGCCTTGCGATGTCATCGTCGATGCATTGCTGGGCACCGGGCTCACCTCCGCCGTGCGCGCCGAGGCGGGCGCGGTCATTCGGGCGATGAACGCCTGCGGCAAACCCATCTTTGCTCTCGATGTGCCTTCGGGGCTCGATTCGGATCGCGGCGCGGCGCTCGGGGAGGCGGTGCGCGCGGCCGGCACGGTGTGCTTTGTCGCCCTGAAGACGGGTCTGTTCGTCGGTGACGGTCCGGACTTTGCCGGCAACGTGTTTTTTGATCACCTCGAGATTGAGCCCCCCGCGACGGATGAATTCCGCCCGCGCCTGACGCGCATCGTCGAGGCGGAGGCGGTGCGCGCCTTGCCGCCGCGCGCGCGCGCGGCCAACAAAGGCGATTTCGGGCGCGTACTGATCGTGGGCAGCGGCATCGGCATGCCCGGTGCGACGCGTCTTGCCGGGGAGGCCTGCCTGCGCGTCGGCGCCGGGCTCGTCACGGTTGCGGTTGCGCCGGAGAACGTCGCCGCGATCGCTGCCGGGCGACCTGAGCTCATCTGTCTGCCGCTTGCGCGCGATCACGACTTGAGCGAAGCGCTCGAGCGCGCGGACGTCGTGGCGATAGGGCCGGGCCTTGGGCGCAGCGCCTGGGCACAGGCTGCCTTGCGGCGTGTCTTTGAGTGCAATAAGCCGCTCGTCGTCGATGCGGATGCGCTCAATTTGCTGGCCGCCGCACCGATGCGGCGCACGAACTGGATTTTGACCCCGCATCCCGGCGAAGCCGGTCGCCTGCTGGGTGTCACCACGGATGCCGTGCAGCACGACCGCCTCGCCGCATTGCAGGCACTGGTTGCGCGCTACGGCGGCACGGTCGTTTTGAAGGGCGCCGGCACGCTGGTCGGCAGCGAGGGTTCGGTTCCCGGTCTGTGCGAGCGCGGCAACCCCGGCATGGCGACTCCGGGTGCCGGCGACGTGCTGACGGGAACCATCGCCGGGATTCTCGGGCAATGCAAAGACGCTGCAGTTGCCGCGCGCGTCGGTGTTTGGGTGCATGCAATGGCCGGCGATAGTGCTGCCAGGGGCGGCGGTCAGCGCGGTTTGCTCGCGAGCGATATCGCGCACGAACTGCGTACCTGGGTGAATCGATAGGGACGCACCTGCATGCACTTATCGAGCCTCACCGCTGCTGCGACGGAAGAGGCGGGCGCTTCCGTTGCGCGCGCGCGGCCCGCGGGCGCCGATGTCTTTGGGGTCATTTATCTGCGCGGCGATCTCGGCGCCGGTAAGACGACCTGGGCGCGCGGATTCCTCGCTGCCAGCGGCGTCAACGGTGTCGTGCGCAGCCCAACGTATACGCTCGTTGAGCTCTACGATTTAGGTACCGTCACAGCGGTGCACCTTGATCTGTATCGGCTGCAGGATGAGTCGGAACTTGAGACCCTTGGAGTGCGCGACTGGGCGCAACCCGGATATCTCTGGCTCATCGAGTGGCCGGAACGTGCACCGGCGCGTCTGCCGGCGGCTGATCTTTGCGTGCAGTTAAACGCGCAGGATATGGCGCACGACATCATCGTCAGCGCGTGCTCGGCCCTGGGCGAAAGCTGGCTGGAACGAGCTTGCGCTTGAACTCGCACCCGCATGATCGTAGATTAGGCGCTAAGTTCGACTGCGAAGTGCATGATAAGACAGTTCTTTCTATTGGGGGCGATCACTTTCGGTGCTGCGGCCATGGCGGCGACGCCAACCGAGGTTACCGCTATCGACCTCGCCAGCGATGCGGACGGCACGAGTGTGTCACTTGGGTTGAGCGCGCTCGTCGCACAAAAAGTGTTCACGCTTGCGCGGCCGGCGCGCGTGGTGGTCGATCTGCCGCGCACCGCTGTACGGCGCGGCGTGCACGTGCCCGCGGCCGCTGGCATCGTCACAGCGATCCGCACCGGTGCGCGGCAAGATGGTTCCTTGCGGGTCGTGATCGAACTCAACTCCGCGCTGCCGGCGCACACTCACTGGCGCGCGCGCGGTGCGCAGCAAGAACTCATCGTCGATCTGGGACAGGAGGTCCACACCGAGATGCAGTCCAGCGCGCCGCCGCGGACGGTGCGCGCGCTGCATGCGCCGCAGGAGGGTGATAGACCCATCGTCGTCGCCGTCGATGCAGGTCACGGCGGCGATGATCCGGGGGCAATCGGTCACGGCGGCACGCGCGAGAAGGATGTGACTCTTGCCATTGCACGCGTGCTCGCGCAGCGCATCAACGCCGAGCCCGGTATGCGCGCGGTGTTGACGCGCAACCGCGATGAGTTTCTGGTGCTGCGCGATCGCATTGGCCGCGCGCGCCTTGCCAAGGCCGATCTCTTCGTATCGGTGCACGCGGATTCAATTCGCGATGAGAGCATCTCCGGTGCCTCGGTGTACGTGCTCTCCGAGCGCGGCGCGACCGACGAGGCCGCGCGCTGGCTCGCCGATCGGGAGAACTCCGCGGACCTCGTGGCGGGCGCAGCATTGCCCGACAAAGATATGCAGCTAAAGTCCGTGCTCATTGATTTGTCGCAGACCGCAACCATCAGCGCGAGCATGATCGCCGCGGAGCGGGTGCTGACGGCGCTCGACCGCGTTGGTGAAGTGCGAAAGCCGCGCGTGCAGCAGGCGGGCTTCGTGGTACTTAAATCACGCGACATTGCCTCGATGCTGGTTGAGACCGCCTATATTTCAAATCCGCAGGAAGAGCGCCGCCTGCGCAGCAGTGCGCAGCAGGAGAAGCTTGCGAATGCAATCTTTAGCGGCATTCGCACCTTCTTTGAGGCCAATCCGCCCGCCGGTACGCGTTTTGCGCAACTGCGCCGCACGCTTGCGCGCAGCTCGCCCATCGATCCCAGCCTGCCCTGATCGGCGCTACAATCGCACTCCCGTGGCCGTGAGCGTATTGTCATGCCGATTCGGGTTCTACCGAATGAACTCATCGATCAGATTGCCGCTGGCGAGGTAATCGAACGGCCTGCTTCGGTCGTCAAAGAGCTCATCGAAAATAGTCTTGATGCGGATGCGCATCGCATCGACATCGATATCGAGCGCGGCGGCATCGGCCTCATTCGGGTACGCGATGACGGCGTGGGCATGGACGCCGAAGAGCTTGTCCTTGCGCTCTCGCGTCATGCCACCAGCAAGATCACATCGCTGGCTGATCTCGAGGCGGTTGCGACCTTGGGCTTTCGCGGCGAGGCGTTGCCCTCCATCGCATCGGTTTCACATCTGCGTCTCCTGTCGCGTCGACGTCAGGGTGAGCGCGCGGCGGAGGTGGCTGTCGCCGGCGGAGAGTTGACGCCGCCGCGGCCGGCGCCGCATCCGGCGGGTACGAGCATCGAGATCCGCGATCTTTTCTTCAACGTTCCGGCGCGGCGCAAATTCCTCAGAAGCGACGCCACGGAATTCGGTCATATCATGCGCTGGGTGGAGCGGCTCGCGTTGTCGCGCTTCGATGTGGGCTTTCGTCTGCGTCACGGTGAGCGCCGCGTCCTCGAGGCGCCGGCGG
>DATCBZ010000314.1:0-7343 GCA_036511555.1 Steroidobacteraceae bacterium | reverse complement strand
AATACATCGGGCGATTCCGCGAGCCGCTCCTGCGCGGCATGTCCCTCGCGGCCGCCGACGAGCTGCCTGCCGTCGCGTCGAATGACGTACACCACATCTTTTGCCGCGCGGTATCGCCCGACGTACTCATCGAGCGCGCGTGCCGAAAGCGGCACCGCCGGCGGATCCTTCGCCACGACATACACGTGCGTCAGAGCGAGCCGCCAGTCGCCTTTTTGTTTGAGCCACCTCTCCGTCATGAGGTATTCGGCGTGCAGCAGCTGGCCGTGATAACTCTCCCTTTCAGCATCGCGGTGGATGACGAGCGCCGTATCACCATGCAGCTGCGCAGCGTAACTGATGATGGCTATATGCCCCGAGGCGCCCGGCGGCAACGCTAGTAGTGCTTTTATAAATGCCTCGCGATTCATGATCACACCGTTGCCATCAACGTAGATCGCCAACCGCTGCCGCGAGAAAATTAATCATGGATTCAGGCTCCGGCTTTCAGTAATGCGTGATAAAGCATTGTAGCTACCGGATGAAGACGGCAGTGCCGCGCAGTGCGGCGGATGCGACAACGCGAGCTGACTCATACCGCTTGCCAATCGCGCCAGCGCTAAACGTTGGGCTCGTAAAAGAGCGCCTTGGCAAGGCTTCGCTTTCACTTCGGCCGCGTGCGGATTACCCTCATGCGGCAAGACTCGACTTGCGACGCACTATTACGGATTACCTCTGCAATGAAAACCTACGGCGCAGTTTGGCTTGCATGCACTTTTCTGGTGACGACTTCGACCTACGCCGATACCGTGGTCGTCACGGCCGATCGCATGGTGGATGTCATCGCCGGTCGCACCGTCGAGCGACCGCAGGTCACGATCACGGACGGGCGCATCACAAGCGTCACCTCGCAAGGCACGACGGTGGCCGATGGTGCCCGGCACGTCGACTTGCCGGGCATGACCCTGCTTCCGGGCCTCATCGACATGCACGTGCACCTCACCTCTGATCCGCTCTTCAGCGGTTATAGGGAGCTTGAGTTCACGGATAACTTCTGGACAGTCGTGGGTGTGGCAAATGCCAAGCGCACCCTTGAGGCGGGATTTACCACGGTACGCAATGTCGGTTCTGCAAATTTTGACGATGTGGCGCTGAAACAAGGGATCGAGCACGGATACATTCCCGGACCGCGCATCGTGCCGGCCACTTACGCAATCGGCGCCACCGGCGGGCACTGCGACTTCACTGGCTTGCCGCCCTCGATCAGAACGCCCGGATTTGCGATCGCCAATGGTCCGGATGAGATGCGCGCGATGGTGCGCAAGCTGCACAAATATGGCGCCGAGGTCATCAAGTTCTGCGGCACCGGAGGCGTGCTTTCAAAGACCGACGAGGCCGGCGCGCAACAGTACAATCTTGCGGAAATGAAGGCGCTCGTGGACGAAGCCCATATGCTCGGCCTCAAAGTTGCAGTGCACGCGCATGGCACGTCCGGCATCAAGGATGCGATTCGGGCCGGCGTCGATACCATCGAACACGCAAGCCTCGCCGACGACGAGGCTTTTGCGCTCGCCAAACAACACGGCGCTTATTTCTCGATGGATATCTACGATGATGACTACATCCTCGCCGAGGGCGAAAAGAACGGCATGTTCAAGGAGTCACTGGAAAAGGAGCGCATGATCGGCAGAATGCAGCGGGAGACGTTCCGCGCTGCGCTGAAGGCTGGCGTAAAGATGATCTTCGGCACCGACGGCGGTGTCTATCCCAATGGCGACAATGCCAAACAGTTCGCAACCATGGTGACTTGGGGAATGACGCCCTTGCAGGCCATTCAGGCGGCGACCGTTACGGCGGCTGAGGCCCTGGGCCGTCCGAAAGACGTGGGTGCCATCCAAGTGGGTCGCTACGGCGACCTGATCGGCGTCGCCGGAAATCCCTTAAGCGATGTCAGCGTCCTGCAGAACGTATCCTTCGTCATGAAAGGCGGGCAAGTCATAAAGCACAGTGTGCCGGAGCGATCCCCGTAACCGTCCACGTCGGGCGCGCCGTTGGCGGGTGAGCGCTCGTCCGCCCACGCACCCGGTCCCGACCGATTTGCAGTGGTACGCAAATAGCGATCGGGATTATCGCCACCTTTAAGAATTGCGCGGATGGAATTGGGGCTATCGGCGCACTGCTTTCAGCGCCGATGCCGTTTCCCATCCTGGTGAACTATAGGCGCGGACCGCGCCGACCGCGATATCCGTTCAAAAGGTAAGCCACGACCAGTACCAGGACGATCAACCCTATCGGGCCCAGGCCCCAGCCCGCCCCCAGTCCCCAGTACACGCCTCCGCCGCCGCCAAAGAGCAGCAGCAGCACGATTAGAATCACGAGCAAATCCATTCTTATCTCCTCAATTTAGTAAAGGATTCCGCGCAGTTTCAGAGCAAGTACCATGCCTAAAGCCTGGCAATTGTCGATCGCGCCGCCCATACCCGCAACGAAGACGCCGCTGCCGGCTCGTCCGAATCAAGAATGCGGTCCGAAAGCTCTGGCAACGCTACACGCAGCGGCGATAGACCCGGATGCGGTTTCGCCGCGGGCCCCGCTTCGGGCCTCACGCGTGCTCTGTTCGCAATAAGCTGTTGCGAGCGCTATCGCCGGTCGATCTGGCTGCAGAATGGGTGCGCTGGCGGTGCGAATACATCCCGGATGCGGCACCGACTGTTGGATAGGTTTAATCCCGAATCGCAGTAGCTGCTTTCAAATCTGAACGCATTCACGCGAAGTTCAGGTTCAGCAACTTCGATACGGGCGCGCGCACCGTACCCGCAGGCGCGTCGACACGAAAGAGCTGCAGATTATCGCGCGCTACAAGCGCCGGCAGGCCCTTTGCGGCCGCGCGTCTGATGCGCTTTGTTAGTGATCTAAGGCGGCTCGGCGCGACAACCGGCGGTCTTGTTCCGTCCAGAGCCGGGGCCGCCGCGCCTCGAGCATCGTGATCGTGCGCACCCAGCGCTGCACATTTCTCACTGCGGCCCTTGCCTCGGCGATCTTATCCGCGCTGCGGAAAAGCATGGCCTTCTCAGCCCAGGCAAAGGCGCGCTGATGCGCCTTCAGATAAGCATCGGACCGGGGTCGCGAATCATTTTTAATGCGCATAACTCACCGCTGCTGTTTCTTACAGTTGCGGTCCATCGCACTTGTTGTTCGGCGCACGCTACCAGTACCCACCCAACCGCTCCGTGTGCGAGCGCACACTTGAATGTGAAGATTTGTGAACTTTCGGCGTCGCGGCCTATTCGGCGCTCTGCGTCCTGACGCGGCGTGCGATCACTCGCGGTCGAGGGTGCAGTACAGCCGTCCGGCGGCCACGCGCACGCGCAAGTGTCGGTATCTTGCGAGGTAATAAATCGCGACGCTCGCAGCGCTAAATCCCGAAGCAGCCCCCACGCCAAGCGCCCAGCGCGGACCAAACCTGTCTGCAACCCAACCGACGATGGGCGCACCCAAAGGTGTGCCGCCCAAGGCAATCGCAAGCCGGATCGCCATGACCCGTCCGCGCATGGCAGGCTCGGTCGCTAGCTGCATCAGACTGTTCGTCGTGGTCGTGAAGGTCAGCGCCGCCACGCCGATAACGGTGAGAGCAAGACCAAAGAGCCAGTAATTGGGCATGATCGCGGCAAGTGCCAAGCCAACCCCAAAAATTGCCGCACCGGCGAATGAGTGACCAAACTGTGGCTCGGGGCGCCGGGCGGCGAGCAGCGCGCCGGCGACCGTACCGACTGCCATCATTGAAGTCAGTAGACCGTATTGACTCGCTCCGGCGTGAAAGACGGTGACGCACATCGTGGCGATGAAAATCGGGAAGTTGAGACCAAACGTACCGATCAGAAAGAGCATGGCGAGGACCGCTTTGAGATCGGGACGGTTCCAAACATAGCGAAAGCCTTCACTGAAGCTTCCCGGCGTGCGCACGGCTCTGTCGTTCTGATGCAGGTCCTTGACACGCAGCAGACTCAACGAGAAAAGGACCGCAAGAAAAGAGGCGGCGTTGATCAGAAACACCCAACCAGAACCTACCGCCGCGATCAGAACGCCGGCGATCGCCGGACCAATCATGCGCGCGGCGTTGAATGAGGTGGAATTAAGCGCCACCGCGTTCGACAGATCAGCTTCCCCGACGAGCTCCGAGACAAATGTCTGCCGCGCCGGCGAATCGAATGCCGTCACGCACCCCAGCAGAAACGCAAACACGTAGACATGCCACAGCTGCACCAGGCCTGCGACGGTGAGGATTCCCAGGCCTAGCGCCAATGCTCCCAATATCGCCTGCGTGGCCATGATCAGTTTGCGCCGATCGAAGTGGTCGGCTGCAAAACCGGTAAAAGGCAGCATGAGAAGATGCGGCCCGAACTGCAGGGCCATGACCACGCCCACGGCGGTCGCATTTCTGTGTGTCAATTGGGTAAGCACGAGCCAATCCTGGGCAATGCGCTGCATCCACGTACCCACGTTGGATACGATCGCCCCGGCAGCCCAAACGCGGTAGTTGAAGCCCCCGAGCGAACGAAACGTATTTTTCACAGGCGTATCGTTCGGCAGATCAGAATGTCACCAGCAGCCAGGCAGAAAAATTCCCAGGGACACCTTTGGGGGTTGCAAGGGACGTCACGTCTCGCCGCTCACACGCTGCGGCATGGCTGTCGCGAGTCATCGGGGCGGAGTCGCGCAAGCGCAGAGACGTTGACGCTCATCAGCGGCCGCGAGTCGCGCCCGGTCGCTTCGCGGCGCACAGCAGGCGTCAGCAAAGCGGGTCTCTCATATCGCCGAGGATTGCAGGTGGGTGGACTTATGCCTTCCTTTTCGCCGGGGCGTGCGGGTCGTCCTGCGGTTCTCGTGCCTTGAGTTCGGAGAGCGTATAGATTGCCTCCGGCATGGCTTCGAGCCGTTCGCGTGGGATGGGTTCGCCGCTTGCGTCTGAAATGCCGTAGGTCCCGTCCTTGATTTTCTGCAGTGCGCGCTCGATGCATGTCAGACGCTGCACGTTGCGATCAATCAGTGTCCCGTCTAGTTCCAGCATCGCCATTTTCTGAGCGTCGTCCTCGTATTCGCGGGCTTCACTGGCGGATTGCGTGTGGATGGCAGCCTCTTCGCGCTCCTCTCTGCGCGTCGCGCGCAACAGTTCCTCGCGCAGCTTGGTTAGCTGACGGCGTTGCCTCTCGATGAAAACCTCATCCAATCCCGACGTTTTATTATTCACGGTTGCTCCCAATTCCTAACGTTCGCGTGCCCAACGGGTCCGCCCGAACTCGACTATGGCACAGCCAATTGCATCGTAGATCCAAAATCAAGCGTCGGGCTGGCATGCGCCCCCATGTCGACGGTCGCTCGTGCGCCGCGGCAACGGTAGAGTATGCGCTCTTGAGCCGTTCGATCATCGCACCCAGAGTTAGCGCGGCTTGCCAATTCCGAACGGACCTCGCGATGCAGAGCCAGTGCGCCGTGAGAGCCGCTAGAGCGCAGGCTAGCGAGCGAGTTGCCACGTCTCGTGCATACATAACATGATCGATGCAGGGACCGCTTTGGGAAGCGTCGTCAAATCCGCAGAGGTTTTTACAATGTCGACTCGCAAGCGCCATCGCTGTGGCTGGGCGGAAGGCAGCTCTGTCATGCAGGAATACCACGATACTGAATGGGGTGTGATGCAGCGAGATTCCCGCGCGCTATGGGAGATGCTCATGCTCGAAGGCTTTCAGGCGGGCCTTGCCTGGATTGTCGTGTTGCGCAAGCGCGATGCATTCAGAGCGGCGTTCTCGAACTTTATACCGCAGAAGGTTGCGCGGTACCGAGAGACGGATGTCGTCCGTCTGCTCGGCAATCCAAACATCATCCGTTCGCGCGCCAAGATTGAGGCGACAATTGGCGCAGCAAAAATCTACTGCGAGATGGCCAAGTCGGGCGATGACTTCGGTGACCTCTGCTGGTGCTTCACTCAAGGCAAGGTTTTGAAGGGGGATGGCAAGCATTTTCCGGCGTCATCAGTCCTGTCGGAACGCATCTCTAAGGAGTTCAAGCGCCGCGGCTTCAAATTTGTCGGACCAACCATCGTCTATGCATGGATGCAGGCCGTGGGAATCGTCAATGACCATGCCGCCACTTGCTTTCGGCGCAAGCAGGTCTGACGCCGGGTCTGGGTGCGGTGGCGCGCAGCGGCATCACACCGCACGAGCTTGAGGCTTGCCCGACCATCACTGATGATTGTGACATCCGCGTCCGAGCTTGAGATCGGCGCCTCGCTGAAGCTGCGGGCGCAAAGGTTAGGACGCGCGGATCACGCACCGCGGTATCGATTGCGCCTATCCGCCGGCTGCTGGGCGCGTGGGCGCAAGCCCAGCATATTGCGGGAGGTTGTCGGTGATCATGAACCAGGGCGCCTTGGAGCCGACGAAGATGTGCTGTGCCGGCCGAATGGTTGGCGCGTCGATGAGCGTTCCCATCGCAACGTGCACAAAAGCGCCTGCGCGAACCAGCGAATACAGCAGCGAACCGCAGTGCTTACAGTGCGTGTCGTTGCCGTTAGCGTCGCCGTAGAGGAGGAGATTTTCCGCACCCTTGGTGACGAGGAGTTTGTGGCGCTCAATGCCCGCGAACGGCTTAAATGCCGATCCCGTTGCCCGTCGGCAATTCGAGCAGTGGCAATTGGCTGCATAGATGAATTCGTCAGCCACCGCGTAGCGGGTGGCGCCGCAAAGACAGCCGCCCGCGAGCATGCGGGCGTTTGTTATGTCAGTTTCTTTCACGGCCTATCCCTCGGATCATCCATGCAGGGGCTCGCATACCTGGACGTTTCGCAAGGTTGCGACCGCATGGCCGCTGTGGCGGAGAAGCTGTGCGGGAGGATCCCAGGTTTTCGCTCTCCCAAAAACGGTAAGCTGCGACTGCGGAGCTGCCTATATTTAATTTACAGAACCAGTAATCGACGTGCGCAGGCACAAAGGCGGGTATCGACTCAAGTCCGACCCTTTCCGCGCCGAATTTATACACATGGCTAGCGCACAACAACCCGGGTACAGGCAGGTTTGCTTTGGAGTCGAGACTCTCGACGCTCGCATCGCCCTGCCCCGGCACCGACACGCCGGCGGATACGCAACCGTGGTGCTCGCCGGCTCCTTCGAAGAGGCGGGATTTTCCGGCCGCTTCATCGCAAAACCCGGCGATGTGTTGCTGCATGGGGATTTCGACTGCCACGCAAACCGCACACTGACACGCAGCAAGCTCAACATTTTGCGCCTGCCTTGGAGCGATAATCTTCGCGAAGGGCACTTCCGCGTTGCCGATCCTGATGCACTCGTGGCTCTGGCGGAGCGGGACGTCTT
>DATCBZ010000313.1:0-6210 GCA_036511555.1 Steroidobacteraceae bacterium | reverse complement strand
GCGCGGTCAGCGTAGGGCCGGAGACGAACTTACGGGACCGTTGGCCCCGCATGTGCATTTTGACGTGGGTGCCACCTACATCCAGCACCAGTATGTTTTTTGTCATCGGCACGTGAAATCCTCTGTTCGGCGACGATTCTGGCGCAAGTGAGCCGCGTCGTCCGAGGCGCCGCCAGGAAGTTTGCGCTGATCGTGGCCGCAAGCGCCGCTTTATGCGTTTCGGACAGCGGCCTAGCCGCGGCGCATTCATGGGCACTCGTATTGGCTTGGTCAATTGTCCGTGCATATAAATCGTTGAATATTAAAAGATTAATTCGAAGGACGATTCAGTGTGACGGTCTAAACTGCACAAAGTCGGCGCGCACACGCCGTCTTCCAGGTTCGACGGCGCGCTTAAACGCGCCTCCGCACATGTTCCTCGGATCGCCGGCCGCTCGAGCTTTTGCGCAGCCACTGCCGCTCTTCCGTTCCGAGTGAGACGGCGTGGGTTTGAACTCGACCCGTCTCCCGGTATATATGTCATCCCGCTAAAGCTGACGAGAACGAGGAATCATCATGGCGCTGTGGAAAGAACCGACTGCGGCCCTGCCGCCCTCCAAAGAACCCGTTGGGAGACCCCCCGATATGTCGACAATCACGCCTTTGAACCAAGATCTGCCGCGCCGCACGACTGAGCGTGTCGATGCCAACGCAAAGGAATCCCTAATCGCCTCCGATCTGCAGATCGAAGGCAAAATCGAAGGGGCCGGACACGTTCGCATCGCCGGTTCATTCAAAGGCGACGTGCACGTACACGGCAATCTCACTATTGATCCGGGTGCACGGCTCACCGGTCAGGTGCGCGCCAACACCGTCGTAGTCGGCGGCGAGTTGCACGGCAATATTGAAGCCGCCGCGCGCGTCGAGCTTCTTGCAACCGGCGTGGTTGCGGGCGACGTGAAGGCCGGTTCATTGATCGTATCGGCCGGATCGCGCATGCGCGGCCAGGTCGAGTTCGGCTGGGATGAGAAGGAGAAGGGAGCAAAGCCGGTCACCGGAAAGGTCGATAGCGCCTTTTCATGAGCTCGGCGCGTCCTGCGACCCCGGGAAAGAGCCGCCTTTGTCCGCACTGCAAGGCGACCATTCTCGATAGCGCAAGCGTCTGCCCGGGTTGCCGCCACCACCTGCGATTCGACTCAGTCGACGCGGCGCGGCGCGCGGTCCCGAGCAGCTCGCCGCTGCTTGTCGAGGGAACCATTCGGCATCCGGCGGATGGACCGGCGTGGGAATATTCAGTGGTGCTCGTGATTCGCGACAACCAGGGCTTGGAAGTTACCCGCCAGGTGGTGGGGGTGGGTGCGCTGCAACCCTCGGAGCAGCGCAGCTTCACTCTCTCCGTCGAGGTGTTCGGCCGCGCGGAGATTGTTCCGACTTTGAAGAGCCTGAAGTAGCGGCGCGCTAGCGCGCCGCGTCCCCGTAGTAGTTCGGATAGTCGGGCGTCAGTCCCTTGAAGCGCCGATGGATCCACCAGTACTGCTCGGGTATGCGGCGCACTTCTTCTTCAATGAAATGATTGAAGCGCAGCGCGTCGACCTGCGTGCTGCCGCTCGGATAGCCTTCCAGAATCGGTCCAATGACGACGCGATAGCCTCTGCCATCCGCCAGGCGCTCGTGCGAATACAGCAGTACCGCAGCGCCTGTGAGCTGCGCCAGGCGCGACGTTGCGACATTCGTTGCGCACGGAATGCCGAAGAACGGCACCATTTCAGCGCCCTTGTTCCGATAGCTTTGGTCCGGCGCGTACCAGACGCAGGCATTGCGGCGTAACGCGCGCACCATGCCGCGGATGTCGTCGCGCTCGATCGTGCCCTTCATTTCATCGCGCGCGAAGCTCTTGCGGTTCGTATTGGCGACATACGCGAACAGCTCGTTTTTTGGCGGCCGATACAGCACGTTCATCGGAAAGCCGGTCGTATTGAGAATGCGGGCGCCGATCTCAAGCGTCGTGAAGTGCGCCGTCAATATGATCGCGCCGCGGCCGGCGGCAAGCGCGCGCTCGAGATTCTCCGCGCCCTCAATCTGCGATAACTCGGCAATGCGCTCATTGGAACTCCACCAGCTCATGGCCGACTCGCATATCGTGACTCCGAGCGCCTCGAAATGCCGGGCAAGCAGGCGCTCGCGGGCAGCATCGTCGAGCTCTGGCAGGCACAGCCGCATATTGCACCGCGCGACTTTTATATAGTTGAGCGGCAGGCGCCGCGCTAACCTGCCGAGTGCACATCCCGCGCGCACCAGCAGGGCGTACGGCAGGCGCTCGATCGCGCGCAGGATGCCGATCGCGACCCACGTAAGCCAATAGCGTGGCGCAAGGAAACGCGGTGGAATCACGAGCGATCTTTTAGCTTCGCGACCGCCGGCGCTGCCAGCCCAAATAACGCCGCAAGCGCGGCACGCACCTTGCGCCCGGCTTCGAGGTCCCAGCTGTTGACGACGGCGAGCCGAAAGCCGCCAGGAGGCATCGCATGCGATGCCGCGGCGCGGTGCTCGTGGAAAGTCAGTTGAATACTGGTAACGCCCGGCGATTTGGCGAGGCCTTGAATGTGCTCCGCTCTGGGGAAACGGTATTCCATCCCGTGCGGGCCAAAAAGCACGACGCTGTAGCCGGTGCGTGCTTGAGCTGCATCGAACACCCATTCTCCGCTTGCGTACAGACGCACCATGGCGTCGAGCCATTGCGCGCCGTACAAGTCCGGCCACTGGTCGGAGAAGCGCAGGTGCACTTCAATGATGCGGCCGCCGATAGTCTCGAGATTAATCATGCCGGTGTAACCGGCCAGATAGCGCGCGAGCCAGGCGCTGCAGTAGCGCTCCAGTGCGCTGCGCGCCTCCGCCTCGACAGTCCAATAATCAAAGGTACCGGCGCCGCAGGGAATGCCGCGCGAGTGCCGGTACCAGCGCGGCGTGCCGCGTTCAATGGCCACGTCGGAACTCACATGCTCGCCTTTGAGGAGCGTCATCCAAAAGTGTCCGCCGGTTTCGTTGCGCTCATAGTCTGCAAGGCTTGAGAGCACGCGGCTGCCGGCGCCCATGCCGCGCAGGTTGATCAGCGGCTTACTAAAGACCGGGAAGCTCTTCGGCACCACGCCGTGCGGCGCGCAGGCGAGACCTTGCGATTCTGCGATCAAAAGCTTGTTGTAAACCCAGTGATGCGCCGGATTCCACGCGTACGCGTCGAAGTCCTCTGTAGGGATGCGCACGTCGAGCGGGCATAATACATCCTTGAAGTATTGCTGCCGCCAGGGATCAGCTTCGCAGATCGGCATTTTTCAGACCCTGCACGCAGATCCGTGCATTCCCGCCGCGACCCGCGCCCTGTAGGCTAGCGTCCCATGCTCTGGCTCAAGGCATTTCATGTCGTTTTCGTGACCACTTGGTTTGCTGGACTTTTCTATCTGCCGCGGCTTTTCGTGTATCACGCCGCCGCGACGGACAATGTGAGCATTGAACGTTTCGTAGTCATGGAGCGACGCCTATTCGTGCTGATGAGCATGGGCGCGTTGCTTGCCGCAAGCCTTGGCATCGCCATGGTCGTCGTGTCGCCTGCGTATCTACACGAACCGTGGCTGCAGCTGAAGCTTGCGTGCGTCGTGTTACTCATCATTTATCATCTGTGGTGTTTCCGGATCGTCGCTGCACTGAGCACACGCCGCAACCGTCACTCCCCGCGCTGGTTCCGTTGGTTCAACGAGGTGCCGAGCCTATTGCTCGTCGCCATCGTCGTCCTCGCTGTCGTCAAACCCGGCTTGCATAGATGACGCCTAGAAGAGGCCGACGACTTTGCCGTTGGCATCCACATCGATCGAGTTCGCCGACGGCACGCGCGGCAGCCCAGGCATGGTCATGATATCCCCGCAGATCATCACCACGAACTGCGCACCGGCGGCAAGCCGCACTTCGCGAATATCAACTATGTGACCTGAGGGCGCGCCGCGCAACTTCGGGTCAGTTGAGAACGAATACTGGGTCTTCGCGACGCACACGGGATAGTGCCCGTAGCCGCCGTCCTGCAACTCCTGTATCTGCGCGCGCACGCTGTTCGAAGCGCTGATATCAGCCGCGCCGTAGATGCGGGTTGCAATGGCGCGCATCTTCTCCCACAGCGACGCGCTCTCCTCGTAGACGAATTTGAATTTGTTAGGCGTGTCGGCAAGACGCACGACCTCGTGCGCAACGTCGACCGCGCCGCGGCCGCCCTGCGCGAAATGTTTTGCGAGGATCACCTTTACGCCCAGGTGTGCCGTGCGTTCAACAACCGCGCGAACCTCCGCGCCGGTATCCTCGGCGCGATGATTGATCGCAACGGTGCAGGGTATGCCAAAGCGATCGCGCACGTTTTCAATGTGACGCTCGAGGTTTGCGACACCTTTCTCGACCGCAGCGACGTTCTCGGCGCCAATTGCCGCTATCTCCACGCCGCCATGGTATTTGAGTGCACGGACCGTTGCGACGATGACCGCTGCCGCGGGCTGCAATCCCGCCTTACGGCACTTGATGTCGACAAACTTCTCCGCGCCCAAATCGGCGCCGAACCCCGCTTCGGTGACAACGTAATCGGCAAGCTTAAGTGCCGCCCGTGTTGCCATCACGGAGTTGCAGCCGTGCGCAATGTTCGCAAACGGACCGCCGTGGATAAATGCCGGATTATTCTCAAGCGTCTGCACCAGATTGGGAGCAAGAGCCTGCTGCAAAAGGACTGTCATCGCACCTTGTGCCTGCAGGTGGCGCGCACGAATCGGCTGTCGCGCGCGCGTATAGCCGACGACGATGCTTGCCAGGCGCTCTTTCAGATCCGTAAGGCTGGTCGCAAGGCAGAAGATCGCCATAACCTCGGAGGCGACTACGATATCGAAGCCGTCTTCGCGCGGATAACCGTTGGCGGGGCCGCCAAGCCCAATCGTCAGCGCACGCAGCGCGCGATCGTTCATGTCGAGCACGCGGCGCCAGGCGATGCGCCGCACATCCAAAGCAAGCTCGTTGCCATGGTAGATGTGATTGTCGATGAGCGCCGCCAGGAGATTGTTCGCAAGCCCGATCGCCGAAAAGTCGCCCGTAAAGTGCAGGTTAATGTCTTCCATCGGCACGACCTGGGAGTAGCCGCCGCCGGCAGCACCGCCTTTCATGCCAAAGACCGGGCCGAGCGCCGGCTCGCGCAGGCATATCATTGCCTTCTTGCCGATGTGATTGAGGGCGTCGCCAAGGCCCACGGTCATCGTGGTCTTACCTTCCCCCGCAGGTGTCGGGGAAATTGCGGTGACGAGAATCAATTTCCCATCCGGACGGCCCTCGAGGCGCGCGAGGTACTCCAGAGACACCTTGGCCTTATAGCGCCCAAAGACTTCAAGGCTGTCCTCGGGAATACCCAGTCGCTCGACCGCGATCTCGGTGATTAGCCGCATCGTCGCGCGCTGCGCAATTTCAATGTTGTTCACTTGCGAAACACCTTAAATTCCCACGCGAATTCGGTGAATCGCAATATAGCATCAGGCGCAGCCGCTACGCCGCCGACCCACAGGGGCGGCGCAAAAGCGTGTCGATAGGTTGCTAAGTGCAACCGCGCAGCAGGAAGAGGATGAGCAGGATAGGAATGGGGATGCCCAACAGCCACAGCAGAACCCAGCCGGCTGCGCCGCGTTGCCCGAATCGTGTTCCTTGCATCATGACCATGGCCCGCTCCCGTTTGAATGCCTTAGTCTCATGCTTAACCACAGCAAGGGGCGTACCCGCGGGGTCTCTTGCCAGTTATGCTGCGGGTGCACAAAACCCGACCGCAAGCGGGCCACAGTGAGATGCGGATCACAGCCCGCTGTACGCGTGCGACGCAATTAGTCCAACTGAGCGCCAAGCACTAGTCGCGCGCGAGCGCGAAGCTAAGCTTTCAATGCGGTACCGTGCCGCCCCACCTAGCAAGGCAGCGTGAGCGAGGACCTCATCCTCCTAATCCAGGATCAGCGCGGCACGCCTGCCGGAGTCGCCGACACGCTCGCGCGCCTGCGAACCCGGCGCTACGAAGTGCAGGAAGCGCACACCCTGGCTGACGGCCTGCTTCAGCTGCAGAAGCGCGAATTCGCAGCGATTATCCTTGAACTGACGCTGCCGGACGCGAGCGGCCTGCCCGCGTTTCTGCGGCTGCAGAGCCGCGCCGCGACGGTGCCGATCATCGTCATGGTG
>DATCBZ010000312.1:0-4054 GCA_036511555.1 Steroidobacteraceae bacterium | reverse complement strand
TCAGAAACCGTCACGACCCGGAGGCGGCCGCACTGCAGGAATCGATGGATCCGGATGCGGTGCTCGCAGCCCTTGATGAGCCCATCGAACCTGAAGAGCGTTTGAAAGTAGCGAGTAAGAAGTAGCCTGCAGTTGCGGATTGGCCTGCAAATCGCCTCAGCGCGATTGAACCGCAAAAAGAGGATGCGATGAGGGCTGCCTAGTAGGGGCCACCTGCGAGTTTCGAACCCAAAACCTGTTCCACGACCAGCGCAAGCCTAAGGACGTGCTCCTCACCGTGAGAGCTATCCAAAGACAATCCGACCGGGCCCGCTTCCGTGGTTGCCAGATGGCCGCACGGGACCGTGATCGATGGCAAGTCGAGTACATTCGCGGCGATCGTATTCTGTAACAGGCGCGAGTTTGTCCTGATCTTGAAGACGGGGTCGGCGAGCGAAGCCACGGTGGGCGCAATGATCGGACAGGTCGGATAGACAATGCCGTCGAAGGGCGACAATTGCACGCGGCACTCGGCGATCAGTTGGCGCCGGCGCGCAAGCAGATTGATATACCGCTCGGCCGAACACTTCTCGCCAAACGACAGTCGGTGCAGCGTAAACGGATCATATAAGTCGTGCAGAGTGTCGAGGAAAGGCTTATGAAACGCATACGCTTCAGGAGCTGCGATTCCGCCCTGTGCGGACATCGTCAGCGCGTGCCTGAACAAGCCGAATGGCTGTCGCACGATCTCGAAACGCCGATCTGCCGCCAGCGCCGCGAGCGCCGCGCAAAATGCTTCCGCAACGTCGTTTGAAGGTGCCAGCTCCACGTCGGGTGCATCGATCGGAACCAGCAGCCGGTAGGGCTGCGCACCGTTTGCGAAGGCGCGGACATCATTCGGCACATCGGCGACCGATTCGAATACCCGAGCGATCTCGCGTACGCTGCGGGCCAGTATCCCGATGCAATCGTATGAGAAGGACACGGGCACGACCCCATCGAGTGGGATTCGCCGCTGCCGCGGCTTAAACCCAACGGCTCCGCACAGAGCTGCCGGGATCCTCGCAGAACCCGCGGTGTCGGTGCCGATCGCGGCGTTGCCGAGGCCCAGAGCCACCGCGACAGCGGCGCCGCTGCTCGAGCCGCCCGCAATGCGGGGTCCGCCTTCGAAGGGATATGGATTTCTCGGTGTTCCGTAGTGCGCGTTGACGCCGAGCGTTGAGTAGGCGAACTCGCTCATGTTGGTCTTGGCGAACACGAGCGCGCCGGCAGAGCACAGACGCTTGACGATTGCGGCATCTTCCTTCGCAGGTGGACGCGAACGAAATGCCATCGATGCCGCAGTCGTTGTTACTCCTGCAACGTCGATGTTGTCCTTTATGGAGATCGAAAGTCCCGACAGCGGACCCGTCGTATGACTCGATGCGCAATCAAGCTGCATCGTCAATATCGAGTCCTTCTGCGCTCCGATGCGCTCGAGTGCCGCGTATAGGTCTGAGTTCAAGGAGTGCCCTTATATTCTTCCGCCCATCGCCCGAGCGCCGCAGAACTCATATTTTGCACGGTCTGGGCGCAATCGGCTCAATGCCGCCCATTTCCTCTGTCCGGTCCGTAGTGACGGTGACTGGAGCGACCGCGGCTACCGCCAGTAGAGCCTTCTCGAAAGAACGCGTCTGGAAATTCGCGTAAGGCAGTGCATGCCATGAATTTCCCCTGTTCTCGGTCTACCCGCAATGCTGCAGCGCAGCGTGATGTTTGACCGCGCTCGTCGAGTCGCACTGGCTTAGAGAGACGCTCGTGATCTTGCGTCATCGATAGACGACTTCAGCGTTGCGGCTGAAATTACCGCAAGAACCTCGCGCAGCGCAGAATCGGGCTGAGAAAATCATTGTTGATGCACTGCGATTACGTGCATCCTCAGTTGAAGGCGTGCCCATACCTTTAAAATCAAGAGTGCGGCAGCGGCCTCGCACCACACCTGTTGTCTCACCAATGAGCATCCATCATGAGCACTTATAGATTTGATTTTCGGCGCGCATTTGGCACGGTTCTGCAGGCGCTGGCACTTTCGACGATGCTCGCGGCTATCTCGGCGGCAAGCCCTGCTGCGCAACCCGATCTTACCAAGATAAGTCAGGATCCTTACACCGGACGCCCAGGCCAGCACGCGACCGAGGTCGAGCCTGTCATGGTCGTTCAAAAGAATACGATCGTCACGGCGTTTCAGGTCGGGCGCTTTTTTGGAGCAGGCTCCGTCAATATCGGCTGGGCCACCTCCTTGGACGCAGGCAAAACCTGGCAGCACGGGTTTCTTTCCGGCACCACCGGGGTTGCGGGAGGGCCATGGCACGCAGTGAGTTTGCCGACGATCGTATTTGACCAAAAACACAAGGTCTACATTATTGCGATGCAGCCTTTCGACCAGAACAGCAATGGGCTCGCAATCCTGGTCAGCCGTTCTGCCGACGGCCTGCACTGGGGCGCGCCCATAACCGCTGTTTCAGTGGCAGGCACGAACGGTCATTGGTTTGCGTGCGACAACTCGGCAGGATCACCCTACTACGGTAATTGCTACGACGCGTATCTCGACTACTCGTCCGGCACTACCAATGTCAACGCGCTCATTGTTTCAAAAGACGGTGGCCTCACGTGGAGTGCTCCGGTGCCCTCGCCGGATCAAGCTGCGGGCCTTGTCACATCGATAGCGATCCAGCCGAACGGGAATTTTGTAGTCCTCGGGCGGACCGGCGGTCCCAACGGCGATCAGGCCTATGCCATTCCCTCGACCGATGGCGGCGTCTCTTTGCAGCCTACAGTTGACATCACGACTCACCAGTTCGACTACCCGTGGCTGCGAGCAGATCCGGATCTGAGTTCGGCTGTAGCTGCAGACGGCACGATTTACGTGGTCTTTCCGGATTGCCGCTTTCGTGCCAACTGCAGCGATCCTGGCTGCCGGTTCGAACCGACAACCTTCTTCTGCGCGCCAAATGACTTGCTGCTGACCTCATCGCAAGACGGCGTTAACTGGAGCACTTTCCAACGCATCCCGATTGATCCCGTGACGAGCAATATGGATCACTTTATCACCGGTATAGGCCTGCTGAGCGACGGCTCCGGCACCAAAATTGCGCTGACGTACTATTTCGAGCAAAACGCGAATCTGCCCCATGGCGCGACCTGCACTTCGAGCACCTGTCTGGTGAGCGAGGGATACATCGCCTCCTCGGACGGTGGGCATTCGTGGACTCAAGCGACCACCGTTGCCGGCCCCCTACCGCAATTATGGTTCGTTCCGACAAATGCCGGACAGATGGTGGCCGACTACATATCCGCGGTATTCGTAAACGGTCACCCGTTTGGATCATTCGCAATCGCGCTGCAGCCGCCCGCTAGCGGCACATTTAACGAAGCGATCTATGCGACGCCGCTGCCGGACTGAGCTTGCGGCAGGGGTGTCTTACTCGTTCCGGCGCTGATGACGCGACCAGCGGAAATTTGGGGTTGGCTCGACACGGGCGAGCGACATCGGCTCGCAGGACGACCGACCGCTTGCGACGGCTTAAGTCGCCTGCGTCACGCCGGCTGCTGTGATGACCGACGGCAACGCCTCGCCTTTCATGAACGCCAGTAGCGTCGTGCGCGCTTCCATGGCATCCCTGTATCCCAACTCAATCAGCTCGCGTGTGTAGCCCGACTCAAACATGAGGTAGCTTGAGAGCTGGCTGCCGGCGGTGTCGCCTCTGCCGCCGATCACGCGCAGGAGCGCGCGCAGCCCGCGCGGCATTTCATGCGCGTGGCGCGCCGCCACTTCGCGCGGATCGACGCTCGGCGCAAGCATCAGCGTTTCAACAAAGCGCAAGCCCGGCGCGGCGGCGGGCGCCGCGCGCACGAGCTCATTGATGCGCTCGCACTGTTCGAGGTCACCGAAGATCTGATCGGTGAAGAGCGTATCGAGCATGTACCCCAATATCTGGCCGGGTGTCGGCATCGTGGGTGCGGCGCGCGCCGCGGCCACGCCTGCGTCCTCACGCGCCCGCACACCGATGATCAACAGGCGCTCCGCGCCCAGGTG
>DATCBZ010000311.1:0-8737 GCA_036511555.1 Steroidobacteraceae bacterium | reverse complement strand
CGGGCACGCAGTCCTGCTCGGCCGCACTCGTATACCAGCGCACAGCCTCGACGAAACTCTGCAGTAGACCCTCGCCGCGCTCATACATCTGAGCGAGCCGCAGTCGTGCCGGCACCGAACCGCTTTCGGCGAGTGCTCGATAAAGAATTGCTGCATCGGCTTTGCGGCCCTGCGCGCAGGCTTCTTCCGCGCGCTCAAGCGACGGGCTGCGCTTGCGCGGATCAACCTTGGAGAGGAAGGAGCGAAGGCTCATGCGATGCGTTGCCTGGACTTGGGCACAGGCACCAAGTGTACTACCAGCCCAGCATTGACCGGCGCGCAACCTGTAGGGGCTGGCCACCAACTATTATGTATCGCGGGGTTCGGCGCCGCGTCCCTAAGTCTTCGCGAACAGACCCACTTTTTAGAGTGTGAAACCGAAGCCCGAGGGGCGATTGCCACGCTCCAGACACCAAGCGGCCGAATGGAATACATCGCCTGCCGCACCCGCGGCAATTATTTCGCAGGATATGTTGCGCGCATCTGGCGGCAGGCTGGCCGTGGCCCAGATGCGTTGCCATCGGTGTCGAGATTTAAGATCCGCACCCCACATTGCAGCGCTGACGTAACCTGGAAATACTGCGGCGATTTGCTGGCCTCGAAACCCGTCGGCAATCCGAATCCACGCCGAAAATACAAAACTGCCGCCAGCCGTGATTGGTAGGGTGGCACACACAACCGAGGTTGACTCGGTCCTTCCTAGCTGATGCTTCAATACAAAGCCGCCGATGGGCGATAACTCCTCACATCGACGAATTGCCGCGGACGGATCGGCCGACCATCTGCACGTGCTTGCGTCTGTCGCGTGAGTGATCAGATTGTCGACTGGCACTCTGGGCAGATCGACACCGCGCCAAAGCCGATGGGCACTGACGCACACGGCAATCCACTCTTCCACCGGAAGGCTTGGAGCGCCGTCGTAGGTGCCAAAGTGACTCACGAAACCAAGCAGCAGGCCCTCAGACTCGCGCTCCACGTAGCATGCGTGATGCGCCGCAGTGGCGACATTGACCCACAGGAGCGAGTTAGGACCATACCCTCGAAGCTGTGCGACAAGCTCCCGAATCGCTTCAATGTCGGCACTGCCCTTGAAAACGAATAACCGGCGACCGCGCGACATGTCCCGAATCAATCGGGCTTTCAGAAATTGGATTTTCTCGATCTGCGCAGCGCACGCTACGTCCGGATCATCCTTGCCGGCATATCGATCGGTGTGCGCTTCAAACGAGAAGCGCCGCGACTTGACCCAATATTCGCGGCTCGGCCCGACCTCATCGAGCCACAGATCGTCCGCCTTGCCCAATGACTCGAAGCGCTCTCGCAGCAGAGTAACCATATCAGCCGGCTTGCAAGCCGCGAACCTGAATAAACCAAACGGCTCGACACCCACCGCGCGCTGGACCACGCCGAAGTCGCAATTTTCACCCAGGCTCTCGAACAGAGTGACCAGCCGTGAAATGTCGCAGCAGAGTTCCGGCCCCGCGGGATTTGGCGCGCCCATCACCTCTCATCCTTCGGGTTGTAGTGTGTCAGCTTAGGCTTCCTGCGTTCAATGCAAGGCGGGCGTCATGCACCGAAACACGTTACTCATCTGAACCGGACAATGGCTCGCTGTTCGGCCCAGAATGTCCTATGCAATTGGCAGAATTCGCTCGCCTGCTCGAGGCCACTATTGTTCCGCTCTAGCCCAATAGGATGCGAGCCTGCGTGTGTAAAGGCATACGCTTGGCCATCCGATCCACACGCCCAACCGCAGCTGGAAGTTCCAAAATTTCCGCAGCGCCCGAACGAGCAGGAACGCTTCTTTATATTGATCGAAGCCTTGCGTTCGGTAGGCGATTTTAAGCGCGTCGCTGATGATCGCCAACGGCAGCTTGTAGATCCTCTTGCCGGCGATGAACGGATTGCGCACGCAAGCGGCGAAACTTGCGTCCGTCGCTAGAATCAAAGTCGCAATTCGTTCCATGATGAAGACTTTCATTTGCACTTGTGAGCGGCCCCGATAAGACGTGGTTGATCTTAGGGCCCTGCCCAATTCATCTTCTTCTCGTTCAGCGATGCTGAACAGTTGCTCGTTGATGGCAAGCCACGCGCGCCAAAAGCGCGGCTTTGCGACGAAGTAGTTGGAGTACACGGTGGTGCGTGAATCCGTCACGAGCTCATCGAGGTCCACACTTATTTTTAGTCGTTCGAGCAGCTGCTTCGATGTGCTCAGGAGTCCCGGGTGCACCGCATCGCCGTGCTCGAAGACGTTGAGAAACTGCGCGCCATTGTGAATGCTTGGCGAAAATAGGACGACCTCGGTCCGAGCGTCACAGTGGCGGACAAACTCGTACACGCGCGCCGACGTCAAATTTGTCTTCACTTTGAATTTCGGCGACAAAAAGCCGTAGAACGCATCTTCATCCAAAGCTTCTGTGAGCAGAAATTTTCGCATCGGCCAATACTCGAACCAGTCCGGACGTTCGTTCGCGCAGTTATCGACGACACCAAAGCCCGGGTCCAACGCCGCGCGCGAGGTGTAATGAGTCAAGATCTGAAAAACGTGGAAATCTGCCATGCAGTGATCCCCGGCGAAAGAGCTCAGCTGCCGGGAATAGTAGTACAATGCGGTGTGCTCCATCTTTCAAAACACGAGTCCCCGCGGCGCGGTCGCGACGTGCGGCACGCGCGCGTACATGCGCGAATCAGCGCGCTCGCAGCGCTGGGTTTCGCGATCGCGAGCATCGCGGCCCCACCGGCTGGCAAACCTGCCGAATCTGCGAAAGCCACGGCGACGCCGAATGCAAGCACCGCTTTGCAAGCGAACGCGCCGCCGCCGGCAGCGGTAACTACGCCGCCTACGGCGACAACTGCTCCAGCAAGGGCAGCCTCGGCGGGCGCGGCGACGAGTCCGTTGACCGCCGCGCAGGTGCTGCAATTTCTCGATCAGACGATTGATTGGTATCACAGCCTTGCCGAACAGCAGCAGATCGCAACCAGCGCAAGCGATCTTGCGGTCGTGTACGACAATCGTCAGGCGGCCATGCAAGCGGTGCGGCAGGCATTTGATTTCGCCCGCTCGCAGGCGGGATCAGTCGCGCAAGACAGCGCTTCGAACCCTGAACAGAATGCAGCGCTCGCCCAGTATCAATCACTGCATCAACTGCAGGCGCGCCTTGACAAGCAGGTGAGCGACACGCAAGCCGAGCTTGAGGCCGATCGCCAGAAACTTGCGAGCGCCAGCGGTAAGCCAAGACAGGAACTGCAATCGCAGGTGGCAGAGCTGCAGGGCGAACTTGATCTTGCCAGCGCCCGTCGCGACGCGGTCGGCAGCATGGTGGAGTTTGTAAACGGCAGCAGCACCAACGGTCTGGGCGCAACCGGGCTGCGTGCACAGGTGGAGGCGCTGGCGCGCTCGGTGCCGGGGATAACGCTGACGACTGCGAACGCAGCCACAGCTCCAACGCCTGCGACACCTGCTGCGGCGACACCGGCACCGGTGACGGCGAACCGGCCCTCCTCGCCCGGCATTTGGGATTTGACCGCGAACGTGTTCACCCTGGCCTCCAAGGGCCGCACTATAAAATCGCTGATTCAGCAGACGGAGAAGCTTTCCGATACGGGCAAACAACTGCGCCAGCCTTTTATCGAACAGCTGCGAGCGCTGTCGAGCCGCGGCGAGAGCCTTGGCAAGGAAGCTGACACCGCCGACAACGCAACCTTGCAGGCCGAACGCGCACAGCTTGATGAACTCGCCGGGCAATTCAAACGCTTGTCCGCAGCCGTCATCCCCCTGAGCAAGCAGGGCGTGCTGCTCGATCTGTACAAGAGAAGCCTTGGCAACTGGAAAGATGCCGTTCGCGCCGATTATCTCTCGGACCTGAAGAGTCTCGCGCTGCGCTTAGGCTTTCTGGGCCTCGTTCTCATCATTGTGTTCGCGGCAGCCGAGCTCTGGCGCCGAGCAGTGTATCGCTACGTCAGCGATCCGCGCCGCCGTTACCAGTTTCTCCTCATGCGCCGCTTTGTAATCTGGTTTGTGACCGTGGTCATCGTCGCGTTTTCGTTCGCAAGCAGTCTGGGTTCCATCGGCACTTTCGCCGGGCTCATTACGGCAGGCATCGCAGTGGCGATGCAGGGTGTCATCGTCTCGATCGTGGGCTATTTCTTCCTTATTGGAAAATTCGGCATCCGCGTCGGCGATCGCGTGCAGATCGGCGGTGTCACCGGCGAAGTGGTTGACGTTGGCTTGGTGCGCTTTCATCTGATGGAGCTGGGCGGCAATGGCGCGGACGGTCCCACCGGACGCGTGGTCGCATTCTCCAATTCGATTGTCTTTCAGGTAGCCGCCGGGCTCTTCAAGCAGATTCACGGCATCAACTTTGCCTGGCACGAGATCACGCTGACACTCGCCTCGCAGGAGAATTACGCGACGGTCAAAGAAAGACTGACGGCTGCAGTGACGGCGGCGCTCGTCGATTACCGCACCGAGATCGAGCGGCAGAACCAGGAAATCGCGCGCACGGTGGTTTCAACACCCGTTGCGAATCTCGACCCCAAGGTGCTGATGCGCTTCAGCGCGACCGGTGTCGAGGCGGTGATCCGTTATCCGGTCGACCTGAAAAACGCCGCCGACATCGATGAGCGCGTTTGGCACGAGCTGCTGCAGGCACTGGAGCGCGAACCCAAGGTGCAGCTTGCTGGAATCCCTGGCGCCGAGATGCGGCTGTCCACCGATGTCGCTCCTGCCGAACCCAAGGCTTAAGGGCTTTCCGGGCGCGCGCTCGTGCGGGACTTTGACCCCGCTCAGGGCGCGGCCGTGCGCACTCTGGGATGGCTTGCGATGAATTCTCCGCCGCGTCGGCTGCTCGTGACCGGCGGCGCCGGATTTATCGGCGCAAACTTCGTGCACTCTTGGCGCCGCTCCCATCCGCAGGATCTCATCGTGGTGCTCGACGCACTCACCTACGCCGGCAACCGCGCCAACCTCGCGGCCATCAAAAACGGCGAGCAGTTTATTTTCGTGCATGCGGATATTCGCAACCAAGAACTCGTCGAGGAGGAGCTGCGCCGCCACGAACTCGACACAGTGGTGCATTTCGCAGCCGAGTCGCATGTGGACCGCTCGATTGCCGGGCCTGACGCCTTCATCGATACCAACGTCCTCGGCACGCACGCGCTCCTGAAAGCCTGCCGCCGCGTTTGGCTGGAGCGGGCGGCGCCCATCGTGCATCGCTTCCATCACATCTCCACCGACGAGGTCTATGGCTCACTGGCACCGGATGCGGCGCCGTTCTCCGAGACGACGCCCTATGCGCCGAACTCGCCGTACGCTGCAAGCAAAGCTGCCTCCGATCACCTGGTGCGCGCCTATGCGCAGACCTACGGCCTTTGCACGACCATGACGAACTGCTCGAACAACTATGGCCCCTATCAGTTTCCCGAGAAGTTGATACCGCTCATGATCGTGAACCTTCTGGAAGGCAAACCATTGCCGGTGTACGGCGATGGGCTCAATGTACGCGACTGGCTCTACGTCGAGGATCATTGCGCCGGCATCAAGCGGGTGTTGGACGCCGGGCAAGCCGGGCAGACTTACAACATCGGCGCGGGCGCCGAGCTTACGAACATCGATCTCGTACGCCGCCTGTGCGCCATCGCTGATGAGCTGTTCGCGCAGGACCCGTCTCTTGCCGGGCGCTTTCCCGCCTGTCCCGCGGCAAAAAAAGAGCCGTGCCTGTCACTGCTGAGCTTCGTTGCCGACCGCCCCGGGCACGATAGACGCTATGCGATCGACGCCGCCAAGATCAAACGCGAACTGGGAGTGACGGCGACCACCGAATTTGGCAGCGGCTTACGCCGCACGTTTCGCTGGTATCTCGAATCGGAAGACTGGTGGCGCGCGCTGCACGGCGCGCGCGAGCGCTCACAGTTTTAGCCGAAGGCTGCGAACCAGCGGTCAAGCACCAGGATATACCAGGCTCTGCGAAATTCGCTCGAGACGGGGCGCCGCAATACGCCGCGCGCCATCAAGCGCGCGACCGCATCCTTGAGCATTTGCGGATGACGGCGGATCCAGCTGTGTACCGGCAGGCCAAAGCCGCTCTTGGGACGCTCGAGATGGCCCGGCGGCAAGCGCGGTTCCATGAGTTCGCGAGCTAAAAGCTTACCGCGGCGTGCGTGTTGATCAACCAAGAGATGCGGATCGACGCTTAGCATGAATTCCACCAGCCGGTGGTCCAAGAGCGGCGGCCGCACTTCGAGGGAATGCGCCATGCTCGTGCGATCCACTTTCACGAGCAGACCTTCGGGAAGATTGGTGTTGAGGTCGAGGTAACGCAGCTGCACGAGCGGATCCAAAGACTCGCGCCAGAACTGGCGGTAAAACCAGTCGTAGTCGTAGCCGCTCTCGAGCCACTCGGGAGCGAGCAGCGCATCCACTTGGGTGCCGGTCAAACCACCCAGCGCCGCAGAGAATCCGGGCAGCTGCTGAAGAGAATGCCGCTGCATCGACTGCCCGAAGCGCGACAGCGGCGGCAGCCACTGCGCCAGGGCCCGGTTGACGCTCGTGGAGCGCGCGCCGATCGCTGACCAGTAGCGCGGATAGCCGCAGAAAATCTCATCCCCTCCCTCGCCGCTCAAGGCAACCGTCACATCGGCGCGCGCTCGCCCCGCAATCAAATAGTTCGACCAGGCGGCGCTGTCACCGAAGGGCTCATCGAACAACTGCGGAATCGCATTCAGCGCCGCATCAAGATCCGCACTCGCCGTGGTCATGGCGGTATGCCGCGTGCCTAAGTGCTCGGCGAGCGCGCGCGCCGCATTGGCCTCGGAGCGCGCGCTCGCCTCGAAGCCGAGCGTAAATGTGCGTGGCTGGCCCAGGTAATAAGCGGTCAGCGCCGAATCGATGCCGCCGCTTAAGAAGACGCCGACCGGCACGTCGGCGAGCGTGTGCTCGGGTACGACCACGCGCAGGAGCGCGTCGAGTTCATCAAGGCTTGCCGCCCGATCGCGTATTTGAATCGCAGGCGACGGATCCCAATAGCGCTCGATCGCAAGCACGCCGTCCTGCCAGCTCAAAGAATGGCCGGCCGGAAGCTTCGCAATGCCCTGATAGATCGTCTTCGGCGCCGGAATATAGCCGTGAAACAGAAAGTCGCGCAGGGCGCTCTTGTCGAGTGGCGGCTTTCCCAGCACCAGGAGCGCCTTGAGCTCGGATGCGAATGCGATGCCGTCGGGGAGCAGGCGATAGTAGAAGGGTTTGATGCCAAGTCGATCGCGCGCCGCAAATAACTGACGGCGCTCACTGTCCCAGGCGGCAAAGGCAAACATGCCCACCAGCCGCGTCAGACAGCGTTTGCCTTCTGCGGCAATGAGGCGCAAGAGGATTTCCGTGTCGCAGTTGGAGTGGAACGGCCCGCTCAACGTTGCGCGCAGGGCGTGGAAATTGTAGAGCTCGCCGTTGTACGTCAGCACGTGCGCGCCCCACTGCATGGGCTGGGCACCGGCCGCCGACAGGTCGAGAATCGAGAGTCTGCGATGGGAAAGCGCAACGCCTGCACCGAGCCAGGTACCGTGACCATCGGGCCCGCGATGCGCAAGCCGGGCCGCCATGGCTTCGGCCACCTCGATACTGGCCTCGCGTCCGATGATTCCGGCAATACCGCACATGCGCACAGCGTACCGGATCTTAAGCTACCCGGTGCCGATGTGATGGTTACTGGCGAGCGATCCTGCCCGGACTGAGGCACGCTTTTTATCAAAGTCGTAACGCGCAGGCTCACCTCATTGCGCATTTCGCCAACGGGTCGCAACATGGTGACGCGGCCTTTATCTTTCGCGCCATCGCTCCACTATGCGCACTTTTTATTGGTTCTTGGGACTTCTGCTAGCGGGGTTCGCGGCGATGGCGATCTTCTCCTATCCCGCCTGGCTCCTGTTGCATCCGCATTTCAACTTCCCGTTTCACCGCATCGCGAGCCGCGTGGGCATGCTGGCACTTCTCGTGGGCTTCGTAAGCGTGGCGCGGCACCTGGGTCTCGCCGACCGCGAGAGCTTGGGTTACGGAGTGCGCCGCGCGATCTTTGTCAGGGAGCTCCTCACGGGTCTTGCGCTTGGGATTGTGCTGATGCTGCTGGTCGTGGCCGCGATGCTCGCTCTTGGATTACGCAGCTGGCACGAGGATGTGCCGTTCACGGCAGCGGCGCTTGCAACCACGGCGCTGCAGGCGTTCGGCAGTGCGCTGGTGGTTGCGTTTATTGAGGAGACTTTTCTGCGTGGCGCCATGTTCAGCGGCATTGCGCGCGACTCGGGCAGCGGCACTGCGATCTTCCTGACCTCGCTCTTGTATGCAGCGACGCACTTTATCGCCCGCTACCATATCCCCGCGGAGCTCGTCGTGCCCTCAAGCGGCGTGGCGATGGTCGCAGGCTCGCTTTCGGCATTCGCATCTCCGCTTTTAATAGGCGATGCGTTTCTCGCGCTCTTTGCAGTGGGGGTACTGCTTGCGGCGATCCGCGCGGCGACCGGCAACATTGCCGCCTGCATCGGTCTGCACGCGGGCTGGGTCGGGGTCATCCTGTTCGCGCGCGCGACCTCCGTAGCCGATACGAGCCGACCTTTGAGCTTCCTGTTGAGCAGCTTTGATGGTTTCGTCGGCTGGCTCGTGCTCGCCTGGATAGTCGTTATCGGCTGGCCGCTGTATCGGTTCTATGTGCGG
>DATCBZ010000310.1:0-11007 GCA_036511555.1 Steroidobacteraceae bacterium | reverse complement strand
AGTAGGTCTGCGCCCCCTGCAGCTGGATCTTTTCCGCACCGGGATGCGGCTGATCGGTGTAGTGCGTAATCCCGTCCGCATCCACCCATTTGTAGACTGTGGCCGAGATCGCCGTTCCGCAAACGGCGATGCACATTAAGGTAAGCACCGTGGCGCGCATAGGGGCTGAGCATAGCCGCGCTCGGCCCGAAGGACAAAGGACGCAGTTCCGATCTGGTTAACAACTGTAGTACATGTCCAGCTCTACAGGATGCGTTGACATCCGAAAGCGCGTGATCTCCAGCATCTTCAAGCCGATGTAAGCGTCGATCACGTCGTTCGTAAAGACACCGCCGCGGGTGAGGAACTCGCGATCCTTGTCCAGATGCTCGATTGCCATGTCAAGCGAATGGCATACCGTCGGAATGTGCTTCGCCTCCTCGGGCTCGAGGTCGTAAAGATCCTTGTCGGCGGGATCTCCCGGGTGGATCTTGTTCTGAATCCCATCAAGGCCCGCCATCATCATGGCGGTGAAGGCGAAGTAGGGATTGGCACACGAATCCGGAAAGCGCACCTCGATGCGGCGGGCCTTCGGGTTCGAGACCCAGGGAATCCGAATCGAGGCGGAACGGTTGCGCGCCGAATACGCCAGCATCACCGGAGCTTCAAACCCCGGCACCAGGCGCTTGTAGCTGTTGGTAGCCGGATTGGTTATGGCGTTCAGGGCTTTGGCGTGTTTAATGATGCCGCCGATGTAGTAGAGGGCAATCTCGGAGAGTCCGCCGTACTTGTCGCCGGCAAAGAGCGCTTTGCCCTCCTTTTGCAGGGACTGGTGCACGTGCATGCCGCTGCCGTTGTCGCCGACCAGGGGCTTGGGCATGAAAGTCGCGGTCTTGCCGTAGCCGTGGGCAACGTTGTGCACGGCATATTTCAAAATCTGCACCTGATCAGCCTTGAAGACCAAGCCGCCGGGGCCGATGCCGATCTCAGACTGACCGCCCGTTGCCACCTCGTGGTGGTGCACCTCGACGACGAGGCCCATCTCCTCGCACGCCTGGCACATGGCCGAGCGAATGTCCTGGAAAGCATCCACCGGCGGCACGGGGAAATAGCCGCCCTTCAGGCCCGGGCGATGGCCGCGATTACCTTCTTCGTAGTCCTTGCCGGAGTTCCAGGACCCCTGCACGGAGTCGATCTCGTAGAAGCAGCCGCGCACGTCCGAGCCGGAGCGCACGCTGTCAAAGATGAAGAATTCGTTCTCGGGACCAAAGAGCGCGCCATCGGCGATGCCGGTCGACTTCAGGTAAGCCTCGCCGCGCTTGGCGAGCGAGCGCGGATCGCGCTCATAGCCTTGCATCGTCGCCGGCTCGATCACATCGCAACGGACGTTCACCGTCGTTTCCTCAAAGAAAGGATCGATGACGGCCGTGGTGGGATCGAGCATGAGAATCATGTCCGACTCATTGATGCCCTTCCATCCGCCGATGGAGGAGCCGTCGAACATCTTGCCGTCGCGGAACAGATCTTCGTCCACGAGGCGTGCGGGAATTGTTACGTGCTGTTCTTTACCGCGCGTGTCAGTGAAGCGCAGGTCAGCGAACTTCGCTTCTTTATCTTTGATCAGCTTGAATACATCGCTGGGTGTCTTCGTCGTCATCGTCGCCCCCGTGGATAGGACAGTGCTAAGTGCAGGGCGTATGCCAACCCTGCGAACTTCCGCAAATCAAGTACTTGGCATGCGCCAGCATTGGGCAGCCGCGCCGTCATGGTGCAGCAGACGATCGCTCACGCACACCTTTAGTGCAAGATAGTATCGCAGCCGAGCCCGCGGTTTGCGGGATACGATTTATACTCGCCGGCCCATGAAGCACCCAGCCCCCGGCAGCACGCCGCGCACTTTCCAGGAACTCATCTTCGTGCTGCAGCGCTACTGGGCCGAGCAGGGCTGCGTCATCCTCGAGCCCTACGACATGGAAGTCGGCGCCGGCACTTTTCATACGGCGACGTTCCTGCGCGCGATCGGGCCGGAGCCCTGGCGTGCGGCCTACGTGCAGCCGTCGCGGCGACCGGCCGACGGGCGTTATGGCGACAATCCGTTTCGCCTGCAGCACTACTACCAGTTCCAGGTCATCATCAAACCCTCGCCCCTCGACATACTCGATCTGTACCTCGGCAGCCTGCGGCGCCTCGGCTTTGATCTTCTCGTCCACGACGTGCGCTTTGTTGAGGACAACTGGGAGTCCCCGACCCTTGGCGCCTGGGGTCTCGGCTGGGAAGTGTGGCTGAACGGCATGGAGATCTCGCAGTTCACCTATTTCCAGCAGGTCGGCGGTCTTGATTGCCGTCCGGTAAGCGGCGAGATCACCTACGGCCTTGAGCGGCTCGCCATGTATCTGCAGGGTGTCGAGAGCATCTACGACATCATCTGGACGCAGGGCCCGCAAGGACGCGTTACGTATCGCGATGTATTTCATCAGAACGAGGTTGAGCAGTCGCGCTACAACTTCGAGCATGCCGACGTCGCCGTGCTGCTGCAGCATTTCGTCGATCACGAAAAAGCCTGCACTGAGCTGCTTGCCGCCGGGCTTGCATTGCCCGCCTACGAGCAAGTGCTCAAAGCCTCGCATGTGTTCAATCTGCTCGATGCGCGCCGTGCCATCTCGGTAACCGAGCGCCAGAGCTACCTGTTGCGCGTGCGTACGCTCGCGCGGGCCGTGGCGCAGGCCTATTACACTAGCCGTGAAGCGCTCGGCTTTCCGATGCTGCAGCCGCAAACCAAAGCCGCCGGCGCATGAGAATGGAGGCGCGCGATTTTCTGGTTGAGCTTGGCACCGAGGAGCTGCCGCCGAAGGCACTGCTTGATCTCTCGCAGGCATTCGCGACCGGCGTCACCGCCGGTTTGTTGCAGGCGGGCCTGCCGCACGGCCCAGTCCAGTCGTTCGCCACACCGCGACGACTTGCCGTATGGGTAAAACGCCTCGCCGCCCGTCAGGGCGAACAAAATTTGAAGCGCCGCGGGCCGCCGGTTGCCGCCGCCTTCGATGCGGCAGGCGCGCCGACACGCGCAGCTCTCGCCTTTGCGCAAAGTTGCGGCACGACCGTTGAATCGCTGCAGCGGCTCGAAGAGCCCAAAGGCCTATTTTTATTCTTCGTTGGCACCAAACCCGGAACCGCAGCGGTGGCGCTGCTGCCGGCTATCGTGCAGACCGCGCTTGATGCGCTGCCCATTCCCAAGCGCATGCGCTGGGGCGCAGGCAGCGCGGAGTTCGTGCGCCCCGTGCACTGGCTCGTCATGCTCTACGGCAAGGAGGTGGTCCCGGCAACGCTCCTGGAGAGGGCCGCCGGCAACGTGACGCACGGGCATCGCTTCATGGCGCCGCGTGCGCTGCGCATCACAAGCCCTGCAAGCTACGCGCGCGCCTTGCGCGAGCGCGGCTTCGTGCTCGCCGATTTCAGCGAGCGCCGCGAGAAGGTGCGCGAGCTTGCGACCCAGGTTGCGGGCGATCTTGGCGGCCGTGCCGTTTTTGATGCCGCGCTCCTGGATGAGGTCACGGCGCTGGTCGAATGGCCGGTGGCGATCGCTGGACGCTTCGATACGCGCTTCCTCGAGCTGCCGCGCGAAGTTTTGATCTCAACCCTGCAGGACCACCAGCGCTATTTTCCGCTCGAGGATGCAGACGGTGTGTTGCAGCCGTGGTTCATCACCATGAGCAACATCGAAAGCCACGAGCCCGACAAAGTCCGCGAGGGCAACGAGCGCGTGGTGCGGCCGCGTCTGTCGGATGCGGCGTTCTTCTGGGAGCAGGATCGAAAGCAGCCCCTGGCCGCATTCATTACGGCCCTCGACGGAGTCACGTTCCACGCCAAACTCGGTTCAATCGGCGCGAAGATGCGCCGCGTAGCCACGCTTGCCGGCGAGATCGCAGGCGCGATGCATGGCGATCGCGCTCTTGCCGAGCGGGCAGCACAGCTGTGCAAATGCGATCTCTTAAGCGCCATGGTCGGCGAGTTCCCCGAGCTGCAGGGCATCATGGGCCGCTACTACGCGCTGCTTGATCAGGAGTCAGCGCAAGTGGCGGAGGCGATTCGCGAACACTATCTGCCGCGCAGCGCCGGGGATGAGCTGCCGCGCAGCGCTACCGGCGTTGCACTGTCGATCGCCGACAAACTCGACACCCTTGCCGGAATTTTCGCGATTGGCCAGAAGCCCAGCGGCACCCGCGATCCCTTTGGCCTGCGCCGTGCAGCAATTGGCGTGTTGCGCATCCTGATCGAACGCGAGCTCGACTTGGATCTGCGCAGCCTCATCGTGTGCGCAGTTGCGCTGCAGCCGGTCACGGCGCCGCACGCCGCGGGGGAGGTTTACGACTATATGCTCGAGCGCCTGCGAGCCTATTTCCTCGAGGGCGCCGGCGCTCAAACCACGCGTGCCGCAATCTCCACCGAGATGTTTGACGCGGTGCTGGCGACGCAGCCGCGCTCGCCGCTTGATTTTGCACAGCGGCTGCAGGCGCTGGCTGCGTTTCTCGAAATGCCCGAAGCCGCAAGCCTCACCGCTGCTAATAAGCGTATCGCGAACATTCTGCGCAGGGCCGAAGGCGCGGCAGCGGGCGAGGTTGACGTTGCCGTCTTAAAGGCACCAGCAGAGCTGCGCCTGTTCGATACCATGCGCGCGCTTTCCAGGACCGTAGCAAGCGCGACCGCGCAACGTGAATACTCCGCAGCCCTCGGGCACCTTGCGCAGCTGCGTGCCGCGGTCGATGCATTCTTCGATCAGGTCATGGTCATGGACCCGGATGAGAAGCTGCGAGCCAATCGCCTCGCACTGCTGGCGGAGCTGCGCGGGCTCTTTGCCGGAGTGGCGGATCTGTCGTGCTTGCCGGGCTGATCGGCCGCATGCAATTCATCGGTTCCGTCGTGTTCACTGTTTTTCTTTTTCTGTGGACGTTTTTCTACGCGATCTTTTTTGTGACCGCCTGCCTCTTCCTGCCGTTCCGGCTGCGCTTTGTGCTCGCGCGCTTCTGGGGAGCGGTCCTGCTGTGGGCGCTGAAGTGGACCTGCCGGCTCGATTATCGTGTCGAGGGCCTGGAGAACCTGCCGCCCGGTAGCCACGTCGCGCTCTGGAAGCACTCCTCTTCCTGGGAAACGATCGCCATGGCGGTCGTGTTTCCGCGCCAGGTGTGGGTACTGAAGCGCGAGCTCACCTGGATCCCCTTCGTGGGCTGGGGCATCTTGCAGATGCACGCCATCGCGATCGATCGCAAGTCGGGAGGCTCGGCGGTCTCCCAGGTCATAGCTCAAGGTACCGCACGCCTAGCCGAAGGCTCCTGGGTGATCATCTTTCCGGAGGGCACACGCATGCCGCGCGGCCAGACCCGCAAGTACGGCGGCAGCGGCGCGCTCCTCGCCAAGGAGGCGGGCAGGCTGATCGTGCCGGTGGCGCACAACTCAGGCGACTTCTGGCCGCGCCGCGGTCTGTTAAAGAAATCGGGCACCATTCGGGTAGCCATCGGTCCGCCGATCAGCGCCGTCGGCCGCGAGGTGCGTGATATCAATGACAGCGCGCAGTCCTGGATCGAGGAGAAGATCCGCAGCTGGGAGGCGGCGCCGAACTGACCACCTGCCGCCTCATTTTGAGGCAGTTTGGTAGCCTTTACGGATCAGTTCTGTAGGTGTACGTGATTATTGCCTCACTAGTGATCCAATTGAGGCGCAACACAGTGCATCGTTAAGCACGGTCGAGCTATGAAAATAACGGTGATGGGAACGGGCCGCATGGGCAGCGCGATCGCAACCGCGATCGCGAATCGCACGGGTCACACGCTGTCCGTGCGCGGCTCGAATTCCAAGAGCCGCTCGGCCAAGGGGCTTGCCCAACAACTCAAGGTAGCCGTCGCAACCGACGAGGACCTGCGGACGGCCGACGCGGTTGTCCTGGTCGTTCCATGGGACGCTCTGGAGTCGGCGGCGTCCGAACTCAAAAACTACCGGGGCCTCGTCATCTCGGCCGTTGTGCCGTGGTCCGATGGGACCGGGCCCGCAACCGATGTCGGCAGCGCCGCGGAGCGGATCGCAGGCCTCATCCCGGGCGCGAAGATTGCAAGCGCCTTTACGTCGGTCTTATCGATGCTGGTGCGGGATCCGGGCGCGGGGGAGAAGCCGAGCATTTTTGTCTGCTGCGACTACGAGGCGCAAAAAAAGCAGGTCATGAATCTTGTGCAGGAGATGGGCTTTGAGCCCATCGACAGCGGCAATCTATCCGCTGCTCGCTATGTGGAAGGCTTGGGACTTCTCGTCCTGCACCTTGCATACACCGCAGGTTACGGCGATCGGGTGAGCTTCAAGGTCACCGTCTTTTCCTAGAGGCCCACGCCGGGCGCTACGGCAGCAACGGTCGGGCAGGTTCAAATATCGAGGTTCGTGACCGTCAGGGCATGCTTCTCAATGAACTCCCGGCGCGGCTCGACCTGATCGCCCATCAGCGTCGTGAAGATGTCATCGGCGGCCACTGCATCCTCAATGCGCACCTGCATGAGTCGGCGGGTCTCGGGGTTGATGGTGGTATCCCAAAGCTGCTCCGGATTCATCTCGCCCAAGCCCTTGTAGCGCTGAATCGACTGGCCCTTCTTGGCCTGTTCGAACAGCCAAGTCATCCCCTCCTTGAAGCCCCCGATCTCATGCCGGTCATCACCGCGCATCACGTAAGCGCCCGCGCCAATCAGTCCGGCTAGCGTGCGGCCAAGGGATGCGATGTGGTGATATTCCGTCGACTCGAAAAACTCGCGCGGCAAATATTTGTCGCTCGGGGTGCCGTGTTCGGTTTTGTGGACGACAACGCGCGCGACGCCGGTATCGGCGGCCGTGCGCACCTCAACTCGGAACGTGCGCGTGCCATCGTGCAGTGCGTTCAGACGGTTGTTCAGTTCCTGCGCCCAATCGCGCAGCCAGTCGCGCCGGTCGAAGTCCGCGGGCCGCACTTCAGGCATGTAGAGGAGCTGCTCCAAGAGACGATCATCGTAACGGCGCGACCAGCGTTTGATAATTGCCTGCACTTCAACATACTTGCGCGCCAGGAGCTCAAGCGCCGTGCCCAGAATGGGCGGAGCCTCTGCATTGACGTGCAAAGAGGCGTTTTCGAGCGCCGTGTTGAGCAGCACCGCATCAAGTTCGATGTCGTCTTTGACGTAGTGCTCCTGCTTGCCGCGTTTGACCTTATACAGCGGCGGTTGCGCAATGTAGATGTGGCCGCGCTCGATCAGTTGCGCCATTTGCCGGTAAAAGAAGGTTAAAAGTAGCGTACGGATGTGAGATCCATCGACGTCCGCGTCCGTGTTCTTCGCGGCAATGCCACCGAAGCCGCAAATGAAATTCTCGTCGCCCCATACTGAAAAATCGTAGACGTTGCCGTTAGTGGCTTCGACGGGCGTGACGGATACGATTGGCAATGCCATCAAATCACCGTCGAGTTGCTCGAATGCGCGATTGCTGGGGTTTGGCGGCTGGACATCACTGACGAAACTTGTGAGCCGTCCGGCCTGCGCATGATCCTGCCAAACGAGGCGTAATTTTCTTAAGTCATCCTTCGCACTCACTGCGATTTGCCAATGCGGATGTTTGGTCTCGCACGGCGCGCCGCGAATTTCCCGCACGACGCCGTCGGGTTCAAATTTGCCCAGCGACGCAACAACACCAAGAGAGCTCAGGCAATACGAAATGCCGCTTGCGACGTCGTACGAAGAAGTGGCAAATGCAATCTGGCGCTCGCCAATCGTCCCATCGCCGAGAAAATAGCCGCGCAAAAAAGCGAGTCTCATCGCGTCGGAAACATTGAATGCGAGATCCGGAACCCGCTTCGTCACGGAATCCATTCCACTGAAGCCAAATACATGCTGCCATGCAAGCGCCGCAATGCGATTGACCAGTTTGAGTTCGCCGGCCCCATGTTTGATCTCGTAGCTGCGCGGCGATAGTCCGAAAACTCGGCAAAACGCCGCAGCCATTTCGTCGGCGAAGAGCGCGTTGCTCTTGCCGATGCTGAGGCGCACTCCATTTCGCTCCGAGCAGGATCCTTCCGCCAAATAAATCCCGAGCAACGTCATGAGCTCAGGAGTCACATCCAGGAAACGGCTTATTCCCTTGTGGGCGTAGTGCTCGGGTGTCAGTTCGAGGTCCGCACTATCCGAAAACCAGTCCAAGTCTGCTGCGTCAAGGTCTGAGAGGCGCACATCGGGGCGGACGCGATTGGCTGCGGAGGCTCGGTACTGTTGTTCCCAGGCCCGTTCGAGCCGGCTCGGTCCCACGGTCACTCTCGGCATTACCGTTGCCGCATTGGCGCCGATTACAGCCAAATACGATTCACAGTGCGGCAGCGTCGGTCGTGAAGTGCCCTTCTCCCAGCCGTAAAAGGTAGCCGGTTGCCGTATGCCAACGCGGCGGCATAGCTCCGCGTTTGAAATTCCGCTCGCGCGTCGCAAGGAGGCGAGCTCGGCGCGCACCTCCGAAGGAAATTCGACTCGAGGTGCGGAGTATTCCGGCCTGTCCGCATATTCCTCGGTAATTCGAGCCCGAAACCACTCCTCCACCGCAGGTCCCCGGACCCAGATCTGATCGCGCGCCTCGGGCACCGCGTGCAACTCACGCAAGAGATCGATGCGCTTGGGTGCGCTTTGCGGCAGCTTTATGGATTTGGGGGCGACGGCGCGATCCCCGGCGCGCAGTTCGTCACCGCGCTTGAGCCGCACTTCGCCATTTTCCTCGACAAAAATGCTGTGGCTTGCCGTAACCCGAATTGAACGGCCATACGCGGTTTTGACCTCGTACAACACCTCGTCGATCGGATGGCGAATCACGCCCTTCAACGGGCGAAAGCGGACCTTTTGATCGTCCAGCCCAAAACACAGCACCTCGCCCAGAGACGAATCCCGCACGCGGCGGGTGACGCCGTGTTCATCGGCTTCAATCCCTTCGAGCGCCGTGTCGATGAACGTGCCGATCTTCGTCATCCGCACGCCGTGCTTGCCGCGCACGAAAACATGCTCCTGCGCGTCGACGCTCATGATGATGATGCGGTGGTAGCGCAGTTTCTCGATATCAAACTCATCGCGGCCGATGCCACAGCCGAGCGCCGTGATGAGCGTCCCGACCTCCGCTGAGGAGAGCATCTTGTCGAAACGCGCCTTCTCCACATTCAGGATCTTGCCTTTCAGGGGCAGGATCGCCTGCGTGCGACGGTCGCGGCCCTGTTTCGCCGAGCCGCCTGCTGAATCGCCCTCGACGATGAAAATCTCGGACAGCGCCGGATCCTTCTCCTGGCAGTCGGCAAGCTTCCCAGGCAGACCCGCGATATCCAGCGCACCCTTACGGCGCGTCATGTCACGCGCCTTGCGCGCAGCCTCGCGCGCCCGCGCCGCCTCGATAATCTTGGCGACGATGGCGCGCGCATCCGCAGGATGCTCCAGCAGGAAATCCTGCAGCTTTGCGCCTACCGCCGTTTCGACGATGCCCTTGATCTCGGAGGAGACGAGCTTGTCTTTCGTCTGCGAGGAGAATTTCGGGTCCGGAAGCTTCACCGACAGGATTGCAGTCAGGCCCTCGCGCGCGTCATCGCCCGTCGTCGCGATCTTTTCGCGCTTGGTCGACATCTCTTTTTCAATGTAGTCATTCAGCGTGCGCGTAAGGGCGCTGCGAAAGCCCGCCAGGTGGGTACCGCCGTCCTTCTGCGGAATATTGTTGGTGTAGCAGTACATGCTCTCCTGGTAGGAGTCATTCCACTGCAGCGCCACTTCAACGTTGACTGCGCCTTCCTGAGTCTTAAAGCCGCACACCGAAGGGTGAATCGGCGTGCGCGCACGGTTCAGGTATTTCACGAAGGCCTGCAGGCCGCCGGCGTGCTCAAACACGTCTGATTTGTCCTCGCGCTCATCGATGAGCTCGATCCGGACTCCAGAATTCAGGAATGACAGCTCACGCAAGCGCTTCGCGAGCACTTCGTAGTTGAACTGGATGTGCGTGAAAATCTCGGCGCTCGGCCGGAAACGGATGATGGTGCCGCGCTCCGAAGAGTCACCGGCGACCGCAAGCGGCGCCTCGGGCACGCCCAAGTGATATTCCTGGCGGTGCACTTTGCCGTCCCGCATGACGGTGAGCTGCAAATAAGCCGACAGTGCGTTCACCACCGACACACCGACCCCATGCAGGCCACCCGATACCTTGTAGGAGTTGTCGTCGAACTTACCGCCCGCGTGCAGCACGGTCATGATGACCTCCGCGGCGGAGCGGCCTTCCTCCGGATGAATATCCACCGGGATTCCGCGGCCGTTGTCCGATACGGTGACGGACTCATCGGCATGAATGGTCACGATAATCTGGTCGCAATGACCGGCGAGAGCCTCATCGATGGAGTTGTCGACGACCTCGAAAACCATGTGATGCAGGCCGGACCCGTCATCCGTGTCGCCGATGTACATGCCGGGGCGCTTGCGCACCGCGTCAAGACCCTTTAAGACTTTGATACTACTGGAATCGTAGACGTCGGTAGCTGACATGGAGTGGCCTAGAATGCGACCCGGCATTATAGCGGTTCTATCCCTGTTTTACCCTCCCGTGTTCCACGTGGAACACGCGCTCAGCCGGCCCGAAAGATTCAAGGTGGAGTTCGAGCGAAGTCAGAACCAGCTGGCACCGAAGCGCCTGCACTTCGGCCACGAATCGCGCCAGCCTGTCCGTATCGAGTTCAGCCGCCGGATCATCCAGTAACAAGGTCGGCACGAGATCGGTACGGTCGCGAAGCATTTTCAGCTGCGCCATCACCATGGCGATCGCGAGCAACTTCTGCTGGCCTCGAGAGGCGACCTCGCGTGCCGGGCGGCCATCGATGCGAATCTGCACGTCCGCGCGGTGTGGGCCGACGTGACTGACGCCGCGCGCACGGTCCCGCGCAAACGAGACCACGAGCGCCTCCGACAGCGATAGGTCCTGATTCCAGCCTGGCGTGTAGCGCAGCTGCGCGGATACGCCAGCAAGCCTTTG
>DATCBZ010000309.1:0-6920 GCA_036511555.1 Steroidobacteraceae bacterium | reverse complement strand
TCTTCGATCGCGGCCAGCAGCGTATTGACGGCGCGCGCGTGTTTTGGATCGAGGAGCTGCTCCAGCCGATCGGTCATGCCGGTCAGCGCCGAATGCACCAGCAGCACCCGCGCACCGCTGGCGCGGCGCTGCCGCACAACCTCGGCGATATTGGTCCAATTGGCGAGCGAGGAGACGCTCGTGCCACCAAATTTGAGGACGATCCAGGATGTGACCGGGGGCATCACGAAAACCGGTGAATCGCGCGAGCCCGGCTAGGACTCGTCGTCAAAAGTGTCGCGCAGGTCTTTCTCGAGCTTGCGATCGGCGAGTATTTCCTCGAGTCGGCTCCAGGCGGCTTTGCCGCGCTTGCCACTCTGCTGCTGCGAGCGCACGCGCTTGTCCACCTTGTCCAAAAGCCGCTCATAATCGGTGCCCTCTTCGGCTCCGCTCAGGAACTCCTCGTCAATATCGAAGCTTTCGGTGTCTCGCTCGGGCATCTCTTAGCATCTAATTTTTTATAAAAATCAATGACTAACGCGTTATGAGCGCGTACGGCAAGGCTGCGAACTATAACGGATTCCCGCCGCCGATCAACTGTGATACCGCAATGAGGTCCCTTAGGCTTCGCGAACGATGACCGGTGCGCCCCGGCTCAAGCCCAAGCCATCGGCGGCACTCTGCTCCGCGCGCGCAATCTCGACCACGCCGAAGGAGTTGACGAGGGCCAAGTACTGCCCGGGCTGCACGTCGCCATAGGTGCGACGCAGCTCAAAGAAATGGTTGCCCGCGTGCACTCGCGGTGCGCGAAAACGCGCGATCAGAGGGGCGTCAATGTTGGTGATCAAATTGCCAAAATGATCGATCGTCATCACAAGTCCGCTCACATGGGCATCGACCGTCGGCTCCTCGACCCACGAGGGCACGAGCGTCTTGGTGCGCTCCCCCAGGTCCCCCGGCGTGCAGCGGCCGGCAGCAAGCTCCGCCGCAAGCGGCGCGAAGATATCCCGTCCATGAAACGTTGCGCTCGCCTGCTCGATGCCAAAGCGCTTCAGCGCCGCGGGGGTCAGGCGCACGATCGCCGCACCGGCGTGACGCGCCACGATGGGTGCGAGGAGGCCATTGTCGGGCGCAAAGAACATGTGTCCGCCGGCCGAGACGACAATGATATCGCGCGACGTGCCAACACCCGGATCCACGACCGCCACATGCACCGTTCCTGAGGGAAAGTAGCTATAGGCACGCGCCAGCCAAAATCCCGCCTCGGCCGGCCAGTGCACGACGATTTCGTGTGTCAGATCGATGATCCGTGCCGCGGGAAAACGGCTCAGCATGCGCCCCTTCATGACGCCCACGAACGGACCCTGGTGACCAAAATCGGTCGTGATCGTGATGACCCCGGAGGCAGTGACAGCGTTCATAATGCGAGGCCACGTAGTCGAGTCTAAACTTGCCGACCATGTCTGCATCGGTAGCGCCTGTCAACGCCCCCCCGTGCTCTGCCAGTGGGGCAGCAGGCTGCATCCGCTGAAGGCTGCTCCACGTATAACAGAGCATGACCGAGAGCGCCGCGAACCCCCTTGATGCCGAGCTTGAAAAGCTCATCGGCGCCTGCGCCGCGCGCGACCGCGGCGCGTTGCGGCAACTCTACGACCTCATGGCCGGGCAAATGCTTGCCTGCATGCTGCGCATCGTGAAGCGCCGGGCCCTGGCCGAAGAGGCCCTGCAGGATGTGTTCGTCAGTGTTTGGCAGCGCGCCGCGCAGTTCAAGGGCGCGCGCGGCTCGGCGCGCGTCTGGCTGATGTCCATTGCACGCCACCGCGCGATCGATGTGCTGCGCAGCGAACGCGCCGATCTGTACCGCGAGGCGCAGATCGAGGAGTTGCCGGAGCTTGCGAGCGACACGACCGGGGATTGGTCCAGCTCCGGACGTTCCGCCGCTGAGCTTGCACGCTGCTTCGCGGAGCTCAGCCGCGAGCAGCGGCGCGGCATTGAGCTTGCATTCGTCAACGGCTATTCGCACGCCGACATTGCGCGTGCAACGGGCGAGCCCCTGGGCACGATCAAGAGCTGGATCCGCCGCGGACTGGCCTCACTGCGGCAGTGCCTCGAATCATGAGACACGATCAACCCGAGCTCATCGACGCGCTGGCCTCCGAGTACGTGCTGGGCACGCTGCGCGGTGCGGCGCGACGCCGTTTCGAGCGCTGGCGCGCCGATAACTGGCACATCGCAAGTCGCGTGCACACCTGGGAGGGACGTCTTATGCCGCTCGCGCTGGGTTTGCCGCCCGTCACACCGGGAGCGGATGTTTGGCGCGCAATCGAGGCGCGTATCAGCGCCGCCGACGGATCGCGATCCGCACCGCTGCGGCGCCCGGTGATGCGCGCGCTCGCCGCGGCACTCGTCCTGTGCGTAATCGCGGCCGGCGGGTTCTTCGCCTGGCGGCTGAATGCGCCACCATTGCAGCCGGTCGCGATGATCAAGGCGGCGCAGGGTGCGGATGTTTGGAGTATTGAACTTGATGCGCACGGCGCGCAGCTGCGCGCGGTGGCGCTCGCAGGCGCCGCACCGCGGCCGGGCCATTCGTTTGAACTCTGGGCGCTCTCGGCCAAGACCGGGGGCGCGCCCGTCTCCTTGGGGGTACTGCCCACCTCAGGGCAACTTGAGCGCACGCTCGATGCCAGTCAGCAAACCGCCCTCGCGCATGCGTTGAAGATTGCCGTCACTCTTGAACCGCCCGGCGGCTCGGCAAGCGGCAAGCCAACCGGGCCGGTGCTTTTTGTCGTGGATCTTAAAAAGAGCGCGTAAGAGCCATGCGCGCGTGAAGCTGAGCGTCGCGTGCGCTAGGGCTGCGGCACCGCGGGAACGGCGGCAGGAGCCGGTGGCAGCGGCGCTGTTGTCGCGCCTGGTCGATTAGGTGGCGGCGGCGGGGATGTGGGCGCGGGTGGCGCGGCGGTCGAAGTCGCCGGATCGGACGCCTGCGGCATGGGAGTGGGCGCGGGCGGCGCCGGGGCAGCAGTGGCCGGATCGGCCGGCGCGTCAAGATCAGCCTGCAGGCCTACGAGCGTCGGCATGCCCGTGGCGGCCTGCAGGGTCTCACGCGCCAAATCCCAATTGATCGCGGCGGTTGTCGTGCCGAGAGCGTGATCGAGGCGTTGCGAGAGCATATCGATGTCGGGCTCCATGGTCTGGCCCTCGGCGTCAACTTGCGGATGTGCCTCCAGTAACAGCTCGCCATCGACGTAGGCCACCTTTACCGGCTCGTTGATCAGCCACACCTTGGTGCCGACCGGGACCACTTTGAAGAGCGCTTCGATGTCCTCCGGGTACAGGCGGATGCAGCCGTGCGTCACGGCCATGCCAACTGCCTGCGGGTTATTGGTGCCGTGAATCAGATAATCCCCTGGATGGATCGCAAGCCGCATCGCGTACTCGCCCAGCGGATTATCCGGCCCTGCGGGTACGACGTTCGGCAGCGGGTCGCCATTGGCGGCATGTTCCTTCAACACGGATGGCGGCGGATGCCACACGGGCGCGGTGATCTTGCTGATGATCTGCGTCTGGCCGAGCGGCGTGCGCCAGTCCATCTTCCCGACGCTTACGGGATAGGTAATCACGATCGGCTTTTCTTTGCGCTTGGTGCGCGGGTAGTAATACAGACGATGCTCGGGCAGATTAACGACGATGCCCTCGTGCGGACCCGGCGGCAGAATGCGCCGGCCCGGCACGAGCACGTCGGCACCGGCACCGGGTATCCATAAATCGAGCTTCGGATTGGCGCGCACGATCTCCTCATAGCCGACGCTGTAGCGCCGCGCGATATCGAGGAGACTGTCCTCATAGGCTGCTTTGACGTATTGATCCGCGCCATACACCGGTGGCGCATCGGGGGTGAGTTCATACTGGGTTGCACCAGCCGGAATACAGCATAAGAGGGCGAGCACGGCCGAGACGAGGCAACGCACATTCATGAAGTCGGAACCGCCCTTGGCATCTTTTGAGCACTGATTGTAAGCAAATTCGGCGGCGCAATCGCGGCCGCAAGCGAGTCACGCGTGACTTTTACGCGCGCGGGGTCCTGACCGTCGCGCGCGAACTCATTGGCATGCATCTGGTGCACCACGACGGCAAGACTGAGCGTATCGGACGGATCGTGGAGACCGAAGCCTATCGGGGTCCGGCGGACTTGGCGGCGCACTCGGCGCGCGGGCGCACGGCGCGTACCAATGTGCTTTACGGGCCCCCGGGTCACGCCTACGTCTATCTGATCTATGGTATTTGGGATTGTCTGAATGTCGTGACTGCGCGCGAGGGCACGCCGCATGCGGTGCTGTTGCGGGCACTTGCGCCTGTGCAGAACCTTGACGAGCCCTCCTGGGGGCCCGGATTGTTGTGCCGCGCGATGCGGATCGACCGTCAGCTCAATACCGCGGACCTGTGCGGCACGACGCTGTGGCTCGAGCGACCCGCTATAAAAGCGGCGCTGCGAATCAGCCGGGGTACGCGTATCGGTGTGGATTACGCCGGCGATTGGGCGCTGCGGCCGTGGCGTTTCTTCGACCGTGACTCGTCTTATGTATCGACGGCGAGCGCAAGGCTTCGAAAGAGCGCAGTCACTGCCGTCCCGCGCGGGGGGTCTCGGTCGGAAGTTCCTTTTCCGCCAAGCGCCAAGAAACGCTAGATCCTTATCGAGCAAATCCCGGTCATTCTGCACCCTCGACCGATCCGCCTGACAACGCTCTCGCGTGAAAACAGTGACTGCTAAGAGATATCTGTGTCGACGCCGTAAAATATCTCGCTTTCTTTAAAATAAAGTTACTCAAGGATAGGCGTGCCTGGGGCGAACTGCGGCGGAACTAAACTCGCACCCCCGGTCTGGGGGTTCAAGGCCTAGTTTGAGATGCTGGTTCGGACTTGAGCAGCCCCCGGTGAGTGCTCTGCGGAGCCTTGCGCGGACGCCACCGAACTCCGGCCGACATCGCAGCCGCTGCGCTGCAGCACTGCTGCAAGCGCCGCGCAGGCGTTGACCGAAGTGAACGGATTACTGCGGGTGGTCAGTGTCTGCGAGGTCGCCGCGAGAACCCGATACAGTTCCGCCGCCGTCAGATGCGGTCGTTCGGCAAGGAGGAGCGCAATCGTTGCTGTGACTTCCGCCGCCGCGATGGAGCTGCCGGAGGCAAAATCCCAGTGACCATTCGGTACGAGCGTCAGAACTTCATGGCCCGGGGCAAGCAGGCGTCGCCCCTCGCCCGCCGCATCCTCGGCTGCCGCAACCGCCACCACGCCCTCGACGTCGGTCGGAAATCCGACGGGACTGCCGGCCGGCGGCTCGGCGCCGACAAAGATCATGCCGCGCTGCATGCCGCGCTGGACCAAACGCGCGAGCAACGGGTCCGAAGGCCCGGCAAGACTCAGATTCACGACATTCGCATTGAGATCAATCGCACTCTGCAGCGCCTGCGCGAGCGTAAAGCTGTTGCATGTTGCCGGTCCGTCGCCGGAGCGGGATTGCCAGCACGCCTTCAGCGCAAGTAATCGCGCCGCCGGTGCAATGCCGACAATGCCGATGTGATTGTCGGCTATCGCGGCAACTACCCCCGCTACCGCCGTGCCATGCCGATCCGTGCGGAAGGCCTGCTCATTGGCGTCGACGAAATTGCGCCGCGCGACAACTTGTCCGGTAAGGTCCGGATGTTCGAAATCGACCCCGGTATCGACGAGGGCAACGCGCACGCCGGCACCGCGCGACCAATGCTGTGCCTGCGCCACCGTCAAATCGCTCAACACCGTCTGCAGATCCGCGTACGGGTCGTTGTAGCCACTTGCGCCCGGCTGCGTCTCAGTGACAAACGAATTGAGCGGCTGCGCCGAATCGACGCGCGGGTCGCGCGCCAGGCGCGCCAGCATTTGCACCGGCACGGCGTTTTCGGGGACACGAAACACGATGCAGTGCACGCGCAGCGCCGCAATCGGCCATGCCGACACCTCGCGCAGCCCGTAATCCCGAGCAAGCCCGCGTCCGGTCTGACGCGCCTCGGTCGTAACACCATAGAGCCCGGCGCTGTCGTAACCGCGCAAAGTGGAGCCGGCGCGCGTTGCAAGCGGGCGCGGATCATTGCGCACGGTCACGACCACAAACTTTGACGGATCCGCCTGCATGGCCGAGGACAAAGGCGGTGCTTGCGGTCCGGCGCGCGTCGCTGCACAGGCGCCGAGTGTGCAAGCCAGAACCATCGCGAAAATCCGTTTCACGTGCATCACCTCACGGCGGGTTCATGACTGGCTCTGCAAAGCGCACATGCTCGTCTGCCCGCAGAAATGCAAGCCGCCGCGCCACCTGCGCCTGCGAGTCGAGGCTCGCGCCGAAGCCCAGCGTGTAGACCCCCGCCTCGGTGGGTCCGGAGGTGATATTGGCGTCGATCGAATGCAACAGCTGCGCAAGCTCGACCAGCGTTAAATCCGGGGCAAATACGACGCGCAGCTGTGCGCCGGCGCCGGCGACCGGGGCTGGGGATGTGAGCGTGCGGTACGGGGCGCGCGAACTGTCTGCCGTCCGCTGCAGGCTCCAGCCGCCCCAGGCGGCCAGTCCCAGCGCGGCCACGACGCCGGCCGCAGCGGCGCTGCGCATCATCGCACTCATGCGGCGCGCAACCGGCGCGGCATCAAGCCGCGCGGCAAGTTTCTGAAACGACGCCTCCGATGCGAACGCGATTGAGTCATCGGCCTGCATCGCTTGAGAGATGCAGCGCTGCTCCCGGAATTCCTCTGCGCACTGCGCGCACTCTTTAAGATGCGCAGTGACCGCTGCGGCTACGGCTGCCGTGAGGCGCCCGTTTACAAGCCAGGGTATGAGCTCCCACATCTCATCGTGCGACGCAGCTGCTTGCGAGTCAGCGCTCACGCCTCTTCCTCCACATCCATGCCGGCAAGCTGCGGCA
>DATCBZ010000308.1:0-4047 GCA_036511555.1 Steroidobacteraceae bacterium | reverse complement strand
GGCAGGCGCCGGCCGAGCGCTCGCGTTCCGCCCCGGCGCCGGGAATAAATGCCTGCAGGGCATCATCCCAAATGAGCTTGCCGCGGGACTGCGAGAACAAGTGCACGCTGGGCGTGTAGCCTCCCGACATGAGCACGAGATCGCAGGGCAGGATGGATCCCGGACGCACGGCACCGCGCGAGTCAATGCGTCCGAGGTGGACGGAACTCACGCGCAGACGGCCGCGCGTTGCCAACACCGTCGTGCGCGGCCGCACCGGCAGCCCCGCGCGCCGTGCAAAATCAAGCCAGGGTCCGGATGCCTGCGGCCGCGGGTCGGAGATTGCGATGATCGCAACTCCCGCCGCATGCAAATCGAGCGCCGCCTGATAGGCCGCATCGCAGCCTGCAACCACGACCGCGCGCGTTCCGCAGCGCACGGCATAACGATGTAAATAAGTGCGCGCGGCGCCGGCGAGCATGACTCCGGGTCGATCATTGCCCGGGAATACGAGTGGCCGCTCGAGACTGCCGGTTGCGAGTACCACTTCGCGCGCGCGCACCTGCCACAGGCGTTCGCGCGGCGCGGCGGCATCGACCGTTGCGAGGTGATCGCTGAGGCGCTCGTTGATGCCGATGAGATTGTGCGGAAAGTAGCCGAATGCAGTGCTACGCGTGAGGAGCCGCACGCGCGGCTCGCGCGCGAGCGTTGCGAGCACATTGTGCCGCCAGATCTCAGCGGGCTGCCCGTCAATGACGGCCTCGGTGTCCGTCAACAATGATCCGCCGAACTGCGACTGCTCATCGCACAGGATCACGCGCGCGCCGGCACCGGCTGCGGCGAATGCCGCGGCCAGTCCCGCGGGACCCCCGCCCACGACCAGCACATCGCAATGCGCGTAGCGCCCCGAGTACTGGTCCGGATCCGCGCTCGCGGGGGCTCTGCCAAGGCCCGCGCGTGCGCGGATCCGCGGTTCATAGAACTGGGCCCAGGCTTGCCGCGGCCACATGAAGGTTTTGTAGTAGAAGCCCGCAGGAATGAACGGCGCGGCGAGACCGTTAATCGCGCCGGTATCGAAGGCAAGGCTCGGCCAGCGATTCTGGCTCTCAGCCTCGAGGCCCTCGTAGAGCTCCACCTGTGTTGCGCGCAGATTGGGCGTATAGCGCGCGCCGTCGCGGCGCACGGCAACGAGCGCATTGGGTTCGGCGGAGCCCGCGGTGAGAATGCCGCGCGGCCGATGGTATTTGAAGGAGCGGGCGACCAAGTGCACGCCGTTCGCGAGCAGCGCGGAGGCGAGGGTATCGCCTGCGAAGCCGCGATAAGTGCTGCCGTCAAACGTGAAGGTCAGCCGCTTGCTGCGATCGATGAGGCCGCCGGCGCTGGTGCGAAAACGGTTCACGGCTTTTCTTTCGGGCTCGCGTCAGTTGGGCGAGCCTCGCCCATCTTGTAGGTGGCGACAAACTGATCGGTCATGGTGTCGCGCAGCGCGTTAAAAAAGCGCCCGCAGCCGCGCGCGTGCCGCCAGCGTTCGGCATGCACGCCGCGGGTGTTTGCGCGTGCATACAAAAAGGTGCCCCATTCGTCGTCGCTGGCAATGGCGCCGGCGTGCGGGCGGAGAATATGCGCCTCACCGCCATAGACGAACTCCAGCTCCGGGCGCGCGCCGCAGTAGGGACAGGGAATGAGGAGCATGGCGTCGTCTTTCAGTGCGCCACGGCTGCGGCGGCTGCTTCATCGATCAGAGCGCCGTCGCGGAAGCGCTCGATGGTAAAGGGTGCGTTGATCGGATGCGGCTCATCGTTCGCGATCGTCCAGGCAAAGACGTGCGCCGACCCCGGCGTTGCCTTGAAGCCACCCGTCCCCCAGCCGCAGTTCACATACAGGCCGGGCACCGGCGTTTTGGCAATGATCGGCGAGCGGTCGGGCGTAACGTCGACGATGCCGCCCCAGTTGCGCAGCATCTGCAGCCGCCGAAACGTTGGGAACAGCTCGCAGATGGCCTCGAGCGTGTGAGTGTTGACATGCAATGCGCCGCGCTGCGTGTAGGACGTATAGGCGTCGGTGCCCGCGCCGATTACCAGCTCGCCCTTGTCGGATTGACTGACGTAGGCGTGTATCCCGTTTGACATCACGACGCACGGCAGCACGGGCTTTATCGGCTCCGATACGAGCGCCTGCAGCGGAAAGCTTTCAAGCGGCAAGCGCACGCCAACTTTGTTCATGATGACGCTCGTATGCCCCGCCGCGCATACGCCGACCTTCCTCGTGCGGATGAGGCCGCGGCTTGTCTCGAGCGCCTCAACGTGTCCGCCCGCGTCACGCCGGATGCCGGTCACTTCGCAATTCTCGATGATGTCGACGCCGAGCGAATCAGCCGCGCGGGCATAGCCCCAGGCCACCGCATCGTGTCGCGCCGTGCCACCACGGCGCTGCAGGGCGGCGCCCATGACCGGATAGCGGATGTTGTCGTCGATATTGAGCGGCGGGCAGAACGCTTGCGCCTCTGCCGGCGTGAGCCATTCGTTGTCCACACCATTGCAGCGGTTGGCGTGCACATGACGTTTGCTGATCTGCACGTCGTGCACGCTGTGCGCGAGCATCATGACGCCGCGCGGCGAAAACATGACGTTGTAGTTAAGCACCTGGGAAAGGTTCTCCCACAGCTTCAAGGCATGATTGTAGAGCGCCGCGCTCTCATCGAATAAATAGTTGGAACGAATGATGGTCGTGTTGCGGCCGGTATTGCCGCCGCCTATCCAGGCTTTCTCGAGTACTGCGACGTTGGCGAGGCGATGTTCGCTTGCCAGGTGATAGGCGGACCCCAGCCCATGCCCGCCACCGCCAATAATGACCGCATCGTACGAGGCCTTGGGCTCGGGGCTGCGCCACTGCTCGCGCCAGCCGCGTTGACCGGCAAAGCCTTGCTTGAGGAGCGCGAGCGCCGAGAATACCTGCTTCATAAATTACAGTAGATTTAAGCCTTAAGCTCTTGATTATCTGAATCAAAAGGAGAATCAACAAGCACGGTAGTACGTTTTTTCTGACCGAGGATTTCAATCAGAAGCTCGGTACCCGGCGCTGCGAACGCGGGCTTTACATAGCCGATGGCGAGGCTCTTGCCGAGCACGTGGCCGTAGTAACCGGAGGTCGCGCGTCCGACGATGGCGCCGCTGGTGTCAAAGAGCGGCTCGTTTCCCAACGGGTCCGCATCGTCCACCTCGTGGACTTCGAGCGTGATGAAGCGGTGCGGCACGCCTGCGGCGCGCTGCTTCTCTAAAGCCTCCTTGCCGACAAACGCGCCCTTATTCAGGCGTACGAAGCGATCGAGTCCCGCCTCAAAGGGCGTGTAGTCGGTGGTCATATCGCTGCCCCACATCCGATAGGACTTCTCCATGCGCATCGACTCCATGGCGCGCATGCCCACCATACCAATACCAAACTCCTTGCCGGCGGCAAATAAGGCATCGAATAAATGGTGTGCGTATTCGATCGGAAAATGCAGCTCCCAGCCGAGCGCGCCGACGAAGTTCACGCGCAGCGCATACACTTCGGCGGCAAGCCCGATCTCTGCAATGCGTCCCGTCAGCCACGGGAAGTGTTCGTTGTCGAGGGGTACATCGGTAAGCTTCGCCAACACCTCGCGCGAGCGTGGCCCGGCGAGCACAAAGCAGCCGCGGCGGGTGGTGATGTTTGTGAGCGTGACGCTGCGACCGGCCGGCAGCGCGCGCTGCAGGTAGTCCGCATCGTAACGCTCCGCCGCACCCGCACTGACGACGTAGAAGTGCTCATCGGCAAGTTTCGTGATCGTAAATTCGCTGCGGATCCCGCCACGGCGTGTCAGCGCGTGGCACAGGGCAATGCGTCCGATCTTGGTCGGCACCTTATTGGCAACCAATCCATCGAGCCATGCTTCCGCGCCGGGACCGCTCACCTCGTGTTTGGTGAAGGGCGACAGATCGATGACCCCAACGCGCTTGCGCATGAGGCGACACTCGTTGCCGACGTGCTCAAAGTAGTTGGAGCGCCGAAAGCTCCAATCATCCTCGCGAGCGACCCCTTTGGGTGCGA
>DATCBZ010000307.1:0-3714 GCA_036511555.1 Steroidobacteraceae bacterium | reverse complement strand
CCGCAAGCCTGCGTGGACGACGGGCAGGCACACTAGCAAAATCGCGCGCGCACCGCAAAGCGCCTGCGCGTTAGATAGGGCGCCAGATGATCCGCACGCGCCGCTTACTGCGCGCATGAGCATTGATCGACGCATCGCTCCACAGGTTCGCCACCGCAACGAGGCGCTCGCCGGCGAAGAGGAGCGGCAGACTCGCACGCTCGGAAAGCCGTACCTGCGCTTCCTGCAGCAGAGCCTTAAGCGTGCGCGCTCGCCCGCCACCACTCGGCCGCAGCCGCTCACCGCCGCGGCGCGCCCGCACGGTGAGCTCCGGCGGCAGAAGATCAAGATCGATTGGCCCGCGAACGTCGGCCTGCACGGTAACCTCGCCCATGGCGCCTGGAAGCCTCTGCACGGGCGTCGCACCCCATAACCAGGTGACGGGCGCGGCAGGTGCAGCGGCAGCTACGCGTTCGCGAAGGGAAAGCCGATCCGCCTCGCGCTCGGCGACCACTCTGTCCCAGCTCACTTTCGGGTGTGCATCCGCGCGTGCGGCGAGTAGCGGCCCGGCGAGCTCCGCCAAGCGGCGCGTGTCCGGTTGCGGCCAACCGCGCACGCCAATCCAGTAGCGCAGCGCGTTCTTGCGCCGCTCAAGCGGTAACGCCCGCAGCGCTGTCACCGCCAACGCCTCACCGTCGGCGGCGCGGTCTGCGTCGTTGCGGCCCATGTCATCGAGCAGATGCTGCGCCTCTGCGGCGTGGCGTGCGCTGCGGCTCACGGCCACCGCGCAGCCGCGCCAGCGCGCGCGCACCAGTGGCAGGATCTGACGACGCAGGTAATTGCGATCCAGGCGCTCGTCCGCGTTGGTGGCATCTTCGACAAAATCAACCCCGTGGCCTTCAGCCCAAGCGGCAAGCTCGGTGCGCGTGCGCGTCAAGAGCGGACGCACGAGTGTGCCGTTGGCAAACGGTGCTTGCTCGGGCATCGCTGCAAGGCCTGCGATCCCCGCGCCGCGCAGCAATTGCAGCCATACGGTCTCGAGCTGATCATCGACATGATGCGCGGTCAGCAGAATCTCCCCGGCGCGCAGCTCGCAAGCAAGCGCCGCGTAGCGCGCCGCGCGCGCCTGCGCCTCAAGCGATGCGCCGCGCTCGCGTTTGACATCGACGCGGACGATCTTAAGCGGCACAGCAAGCCTGCGCGCGACTTTGCGACAGTGCGCGCTCCAGAGGCTCGCATCGGGATGCAGGCCATGGTGCACATGCACCGCGCGCAATCGCGGCCGCGCGCGTGAACCCGCCGCTAACGCAGCGAGGAGCGCGGTGGAGTCCGCGCCGCCGCTGAACGCGACGCAGAATGCGACCTCCGGAAATTGCGGCAGGAGCGCGCCCAGGCGTGCCGCGAGCCAACGCGGACCAAATCCCTCGCCCCTCACCCGCCGCTCACGAGGGCGATTCGGAATAGACACCGAATGCGGCGATCTTGGCGCTACGCAAATCGCGCAGATCATCGCGGCTCAGCTCCTCCAGCGAGTCCAGGTGCCGCACCAAGGCCTCTTTCAGTCGTTCCGACATGAGCGCCGGATCGCGATGCGCACCGCCGAGCGGCTCTTCAAGCACTTCATCAATAAGCCCCAACTGCGACAGACGTTGCGCGGTCAGTCCCATCGCGTCGGCCGCGGCCTCCTTCTTCTCCGCACTCTTCCACAAAATGGATGCACAGCCCTCCGGCGTGATCACCGAATAGGTCGCGTACTGCAGCATCAACAGCCGATCGCACACGCCAATCGCAAGCGCCCCGCCGGAGCCACCCTCGCCGATCACTGCGCTGATGATTGGAACGCGCAGCAAGGACATCTCAAATAGATTGCGCGCGATCGCCTCACTCTGCCCGCGCTCCTCGGAGCCGACGCCCGGATACGCGCCAGGCGTGTCGATGAACGTGATGATCGGCAGATTGAAGCGCTCGGCCAGTCGCATGAGCCGGAGTGCTTTTCGATAGCCTTCGGGCTTGGGCATGCCGTAGTTGCGGCGCACCCGCTCTTTGGTATCGCGACCTTTTTGATGGCCCAGCACCAACACGGCGCGCTCGCCAAGGCGCGCGAGACCACCCACGATCGCAAGATCGTCGCCGAACATGCGATCGCCGTGCAGCTCCTGAAACTCGCGGCACATGAGGTTCACGTAATCGAGCGTGTACGGCCGATGCGGGTGACGCGCAAGCTGCGTAATCTGCCACGGCGTGAGGCTTGCGAATATGTGATTCGTCAACTGCCGGCTTTTAGCCTGCAGGCGTGCGATCTCATCGCGGATGTTCACCTCAGAATCATCTGAGGTGATGTGCTTCAACTCTTCGATCTTCGCTTCGAGTTCGGCGATCGGCTGTTCAAAGTCAAGAAACGCGACGGCCATTTTAAAAAGTTACCGCTCCATATCAGGGTTTCTGAAGGTTACGGGCGCGGCCCGGCATCCGCAAGGTTCTCCGGCGGCGACGGGCCGCCGTAGCGCAGCTCGACCCCGTCGCGGCCGATGAGCCCCTGCAGCTCGCTCACCAGCTCGCGCGCCGGGCGCACGCTCCACTCGCTGCCGAGGGTCAGTGCCGCGCGTGCCTGCGCGGCGCTGTATTCGATCGTGACCGGGCAGGCGCCCGGTCTGAAACGCGCCAGGATCTGCGCCAGCCTCTCGAAGGCAGCCGTCTCCAGCGCAGCAGGCCATTTGAGTACCACGCGGCGCGCCTGCGCCTCGAGCGCCTGATCAAGGTCCGTGATGCGCCGCGCCGCAAGACGCCAGCCGTCACTGAACTCATCAAAGCGCAGTGACCCTTCGATCAGCACCAACGCATCCTTCACGATGAGCGCGCGATGCAGTTGAAAGATTTCGTCAAACAGGGCGACTTCAATGCGCCCCGAACTGTCGTCGAGGTTGATGCTGACACGCGGTCCGCGCTTTCTGATTTCATCAATCAAGCCCGCAACGGTGACCGAACGCCCGGCGCCAAAGCCGCGCCCGGGTTGCGCGAATGGCCGTTCGCTCACGAGATCGCCAATGCGGTGCGAGACAAAGCGCGACAGTTCCTGCGCCACCCGATCAATGGGGTGACCGGTCAAGTACAAGCCGAGCGTGTCGCGCTCGCCTGCCAGGCGCAGCGCCTCGCTCCATTCGGGCTCGAGCGTGGCGGGCATGCTCGGTGCAGCTGAAGCGCGCTCCTCGGCGGCAAGTCCAAACAGATCAACCTGCCCCGCCTCGTGCGCACGTGCGTTCTGATCGCCGCGCTGCATGGCGGTTGCAAGGCGCGCCATGAGTGCCGCGCGATGCACGCCCAAGCAATCGAGGCTGCCGGACCTGATGAGTGCCTCAAGCACACGCCGATTGACTTTTGTAAGGTCAAGTCGTCGGCACAAATCCTCAAGACTTGTGTACGGGCCCCGCGCGTCGCGCTCCTCAATGATCGCGCGCACTGCCGCTTCTCCTACGCCGCGCACCGCACCCAAGCCGTAACGGATGCTGCGGGCATCGCCGGCGGTGAATTCGTACTGCGATGCATTCAGGTCGGGCGGCTGCACCGTTAAGCCGAGGTCCTTGCACTCCTGCCGCAGGGAGACAATCTTTTCAGTGCGGTCCATGTCCGCCGTCAACACGGCGGACATGAACGCCGCCATGTAATGCGCCTTTAAGAATGCGGTCTGATAGGCGAGCAACGCGTACGCCGCCGAATGCGACTTATTGAACCCGTAGC
>DATCBZ010000306.1:0-2571 GCA_036511555.1 Steroidobacteraceae bacterium | reverse complement strand
CCGCGGTCGCCGCGCCGAGCCGCGCCAGGCCCGAAGCGGCGCCGGAGGCAGCATCCGAATCGGGCTGGATGATTCAGTTGGGCAGCTTTGCGAGCCGCGGCAACGCGGAGCGGCTGGTTCACGATCTGAAGGCCAAGGGCTATCAGGGGTTTCTCACGGAGAGTGCCAACGGTGGACGGAAACTTTATCGCGTTCGGGTGGGTCCTGCCTCGGACCGCGCCAGCGCGCAGGCCCTTGCCGCCAAGCTTCGCGCCGCGGGCCATCCCGGATCGCTCACGGCGCCACGGCCATGACGGACATCACAAGCGCGCACATTTGACGCAAACGGCGCCTGTGTCATGAGCAGCGCGCCTGTCGCTCTTGTACAATGCGCGCCGCGCACGCAGTGGGCGCGATCCGAGCCGGGCCATGATGAAATCAGCCGACTATTGGGTGGTCGCAATTGTTCTCCTCTCCGCGATCGTCGGCCTCATGCGCGGCTTTCTGCGCGAAGTGGTGGCGGTCGTCACCTGGCTCCTCGCGCTTTTCATTGCCTGGCATTTCGGCCCGCAGTTAGCGCCGCACTTGGGCGGTCTATTGGCCGACGAGCAGGTGCGGCCCTGGGCGGCGCGCGCCATATTGCTGTTGGGCGTGCTCTTCGTAGGCTCGATAGCCGGAGTATTTATTGCGCACTTCTTCCGCTTGAAAATGTTCATCGGCACGGATCGCTTTCTCGGTTTCACTTGCGGTCTGCTGCGCGCCGGAATCGTCCTCGGGGTGCTGGTGATCATCTGTCAGCTGCTGCGCTTAGATGGCGCCGCGTGGTGGCACGAGTCGGTGCTGATTCCATACGTCGAGCATATCGCCGACGCTCTGCGCACCCTTGTCGGCGAGCCGCACCATCTCGTTACGCGAGTCTGATGACCTTGCGAACCGCGGCATGAGGGGCGCTGTGTAATGTGTGGAATCGTCGGCATGGTCGGAACGGGCCCGGTCAATCAGCGGCTCTATGACGCCCTGACCGTGCTGCAGCACCGTGGCCAGGACGCAGCGGGCATCGTCACCTCGAACGAGGGCGAGTTGTATGTGCGAAAGGGCAGCGGTCTGGTGCGCGATGTCTTCCAGCAGCATCACATGGTGGAGCTCAAGGGCAACATCGGCATTGGACATGTGCGCTATCCGACCGCCGGCTGCGATCGCGCCTCCGAGGCGCAGCCGTTCTACGTCAATGCCCCCTATGGCATTTGTATTGCGCACAACGGCAATCTCACCAACGCCGCTGAACTTGCCGAGGTTTTGACCCACGAGGACCGGCGCCACCTCAATACGACTTCCGACTCCGAGGTGCTGCTGAATGTATTCGCCTCCGAACTGCAGCGCGTCGGTACGCCGCGCGTTACACCGGCGGATATTTTCGCGGCCCTAAATGCGGTGTATCGCCGCTGTCGCGGCGGTTATGCAGTCGTTGCGATGGTGATCGGCCACGGCGTGCTCGGCTTTCGCGATCCGCACGGTATCCGTCCGCTCGTGCTCGGACGGCGCGATACGCCGCGCGGCCCGGAATGGATGCTCGCCTCCGAGAGCGTCGCGCTTGCGGCACTCGGCTTCAAATTTGAGCGCGACGTTGGCGCGGGCGAGGCCGTCTTCATCGATGAGCAGGGACGTCTGCATAGCCAGCAGTTTGGCAACAACCTGCGCCACACGCCGTGCATCTTCGAGTATGTCTACTTTGCGCGGCCGGATTCGATCATCGACAAGATCTCCGTGTACCGCGCGCGCATGCGCATGGGCGACAAGCTTGCGGAGAAGATCATGCGCGTGCATCCGCAGCACGATATTGATGTGGTCATTCCGATCCCCGATACGAGCCGCACGAGCGCGATGCAGGTGGCGTTGAAACTCGGCCTCAAGTATCGCGAAGGCTTCATCAAGAACCGCTACATCGGCCGCACCTTCATCATGCCGGGCCAACAGCTGCGCGAACAATCCGTGCGCCGCAAGCTGAACGCCATTGACCTCGAGTTTCGGGGCAAGAATGTGCTGCTGGTGGACGACTCGATCGTGCGCGGCACGACTTCGGCGCAGATCATTGACTTGGCGCGCGAGGCGGGAGCGCGCAAGGTTTATTTCGCCTCGGCGGCGCCGCCGGTGCGTTTCCCGAACGTCTATGGCATCGACATGCCCGCGGCGAGTGAGCTCGTGGCAAGCGAACGCAGTGTCGAGGAGGTCGCAGCCGTCATCGGAGCCGACTGGCTCGTCTATCAGGATCTCGAGGATCTCGTTGCCGCCTGCCAGCACGATGATGCCGAAATAGAAGAATTCGATACCTCATGCTTTTCAGGGGAGTATGTGACCGGGGATGTGACGCCGGAGTATCTTGAGAAGCTCAAGCTCGAACGCTCCGATGCGGCAAAGTCGCGCCAGCGCGATGAGCCCGGGCCCTTCAAGATCGTACGCCGCTGACGTTGCACCGGCGCCCGTGACGCCGTGATTTCGATCGATCCTCGCCGGCAGTTATTGCTGGAACTCTTCCAGGCGGGCGTGGCGCGCGTCGACGGCCGGCGCTGCACGCGAGATGCGTTGCGCGCGGCA
>DATCBZ010000305.1:0-6628 GCA_036511555.1 Steroidobacteraceae bacterium | reverse complement strand
TCGACCGGTGAGGCGATCGCACTCATCGAAACGCGCCTGCCTGCCGCCTCCATCGACGAGCCGACGAACCACCTTGCGCGGCGCCTGCAACTCACCGCCTTGCTGCTGGCGCTGTCGGCGGTATTCACCGGGATCATTCTCGGCCAGTTGGTCGCAGCCCCGGTGCGGGCGCTCACCGCCGCGGCAGTGCGCCTGGGCCAGGGGGATTTTTCAACTTCCATACCGCCGGGCGGCGCCGCCGAAGTTGGCACGCTCGCACGCACGATGGAGGACATGCGCAGAAACCTCGTTGATTTGACGAGCACGCTGCGCCGCCGCGAGGCGGAAGCCCGGGCCGTGCTGTCCGGAATCGTCGAGGGCGTGTACGCGGTCGACAAAAACCGCGCGATTCGCTATCTGAACCCGCAGGCCGCGCGCCTGCTCAACGTCGATACGGCAAGCGCCATCGGTCGTTTCTGCGGCGATGTGCTGCAACCGCGCGATGTCAATGGTCTGCGTCCGTGCGACTTTAATTGCCCGATTGTCAGGGCGCGCATGGAGGGCACGGCGCAGTCGATTGAATGGCTGCAGACGAGCACCGGCGCGGCGCGCACCACTGTCATCGCAAGCTCAGCGATGGTCGATGGATTGCAGGTGCAGGTGATCCGCGACGAGACGGAACTTGAAGCCGTGCGGCGTGCGCGCGATACGGTGCTCGCCAATATCTCACATGAGTTTCGCACGCCCCTTGCTGCACAACTCGCCTCGATCGAGCTGCTGCGCGAGGGTCTGACGACACTGCCCGCCGAGGCCCGCGCTGAACTCGTGCTGTCGCTCGAGCGTGGCACGGTGCGCTTGACGCAACTCATCGACAATCTGCTCGAGAGCACCCGCATCGAATCGGGTCAGCTGTCGATCCGGCACCAGAGCGTGGCGCTTAGCGACGTTATCGATGACACACGCACCCTCATCGGCTCGATTCTCGTGTTGCGCAATCAGGCCCTTGAAGTCGAGCTGCCAGAGGACTTGCCGCTCGTTGATGGCGACGCCATGCGTTTGACCCAGGTGTTCGTGAACCTGCTAGCCAATGCGAGCAAGTTCGCCCCCGAAGGCAGCGTCATACGGGTGGGCGCAGCGAAACAGAGCGACACGCGCGTAATCGCCTGGGTAGATGATGAAGGTCCCGGAGTGCCCGATGCGGCAGGCCCTACGATTTTCGAACGCTTCCGTCGCGGTGCCGACGTGGAGCCCGAGCCGGGCGGGCTCGGCTTGGGATTGTGGATCGTAAAATCGATTATTGACCGGCACGGCGGTACGATTGCGGCCGAGCGCACCCACGAGAACCGCACGCGCTTCATGATCACGCTGCCTGTGGAAGCGCCCGAATGAAAATCCTGGTCGCCGACGATGACCGCGACCTGCTTGGGCTCATTGCCTTTACCCTCACACAGGCCGGCTACTTTGTAGTGCGCGCGGCCGATGGCCAAACGGCGCTACGGGCCTTTGATGCCGAGTCGCCGGATTTTGTCGTGCTCGACATCAACATGCCCGGCGCGAGCGGCTTTCAGGTGTGCGAGGCGATCCGCACCAAGTCGCGCGTGCCGATCATGATGCTCACCGTGCGCGGCGAGGAGGAAGATCTGGTGCGCGCGCTTGAGCTCGGTGCGGATGACTTTCTGACCAAGCCTTTTAGCCCGCGCACACTGCTCGCGCGTATCAAGGCGCTGCTGCGGCGTGCCGGCGCGGAAAGCTCAACGCCGCTTATTGCCGGCCGCGTAACCCTCGATCTGGAAGAGCACTCGGTCACGATTGCAGGCTGCGATCCGGTACGCCTGACGAAACTTGAACTGCGCCTTCTGCAAATGCTGCTCAGCAACGCCGGCCGCAGTGTCAATTCCGAGCGGCTGCTAGCGCAGGTGTGGGGACATCGCAATTCCGGCGATCGCCAGCTGCTGAAACAACTCGTGCACCGGCTGCGGCAGAAAATAGAACCTGACCCGGCAAACCCCGTGCTGCTGCAGACCGCGGCCGGGTCAGGCTATAAGTTGATTGTGGAGTAGCTCGAAACAAGCCTCAGTGCGCGTAGATCTGATCGAATATGCCGCCGTCAGCGAAGTGCTCCTTCTGCACTTTCGTCCAACCACCAAAATCTGCGATCGTCACGAGCTTAAGAGCGGGGAACTGCTTCGCGTATTTGACAGCAACCTGCGGGTCGCGCGGCCGATAATAGTTGCGCGCAACGATCTCCTGCCCCTCCGCAGTATAGAGATGCTCAAGATACTCCTGCGCAACTTCGCGCGTGCCGCGCTGCAGGACTACTTTGTCGACTACAGCGACCGACGGTTCGGCGAGCACGCTGATTGACGGCACAATGAGCTGAATGTTATCCGCGCCAACTTCCTTGATGGCAAGTTCGGCCTCGTTCTCCCAGGCAAGGAGCACATCGCCGATTTTACGCTGTACGAAAGTCGTCGTAGAACCACGCGCACCGGTATCGAGTACTGGAACGTTCTTATAGAGCTTCTGTACGAAATCTCGGGCAGAAGCGTCGCTGCCGCCCGGCTGCTTCAGTGCCCAGCCCCAAGCAGCAAGGTAATTCCAGCGTGCTCCGCCTGAGGTCTTGGGGTTCGGGGTGATTACTTGGACGCCAGGCTTTATGAGGTCGCCCCAGTCTTGAATATTCTTGGGGTTGCCCGTGCGCACCAGAAACACGATCGTCGATGTATAGGGAGCACTGTTGTTAGGCAGCCGGCTCTGCCAGTTTAGAGGCAGGAGCTTGCCTTGGGTGGCGATAGCGTCAACGTCACCCGCAAGTCCGAGCGTGACCACGTCGGCCGCGAGCCCATCGATAACAGAGCGCGCCTGCTTGCCTGAACCGCCGTGCGACTGGTTGATCAACACCTTCTGGCCGGTTTTTGCCAGCCAGTACTTGGCGAACGCCGCGTTGTAATCCACATACAACTCGCGTGTCGGATCGTAGGAGACGTTGAGAATCGTGACTTGGCCGCCATGCGCCGGCCCGGCGTCACCGGAGTTTTGCGGCTTGCAGCCGCTCAGCCCGAGCACGCCCAAAGCCGCAGCGACTACTACGATTACCACGACTGCGGCGCGCACCGGGGACATTCTTCGATACATTCTTCCGTACATGCTGTGGCTCCGTTAAAAGGCGAGGAAGAAGCGCGTCGACAAAAGTCGCTCGTCGGCCCGATCCGCGCCGTTCTTAGCACCACCATCAAAGCGTGTGACCTCGTAGTCGAGCATCCAGCGCAGATTCTGATTGAGCCACCAGTTCAGGCCACCACCGACCGCTCGGGCCGCGCGTGCCGATGCAGACGGGTCGGCGAACGAGGAGGAGCCACCCGCAAAAGCTGCGTCATCAATGGTGAGCTGATGCACGCGAGCGGCGAGTTCAAACGCACCCCAACCCGGACCGCCGACCTGGAAAGGATGCTTCGGCTCAAAGCCGTAGTAGGCCTCATCCTCACCCGTCAGGAAGACCGCTGCGCTCAACTGCCACGCCTTGTTATCCACGCTGCCGGAGCGCGCCGTAGTGGTGGCGCTGCCGACCCTGCTGATGTCCTGCTTGGAATCGACATACTCGCCGATCAGGCCGACGGGTCCCGCGTAGTAGTAGAACTGCGGCGACCAGCGCACCCGCTCGCCATTCGCGTACGAAGGCGTCGTGCCGCCGCGGTAGGAGAAGAATGTCTGCTGCCCGGGAGTCTTGTAGCTTGCGAGAATGGCGTTCGAGGCAATAGCGGCTGTCGTGCCGACAGCGGCGGCGCCCGGCGAGCCGGTCGTGTCCGCGCGCGTTCCGGCAATGCCGATGCCGAAGCCCTTCAACCAGGGATTCCCCGTATGCGCGAACGGACGCATGAAGAGGCGACCTTCCCAGTCGAGGTGCCCGGAATTATTGTCGACGTCCGGATTCGGACTGGCATCGGTGCTGGTGCCGTCCGTCACGCCGTCAAAACCGCCGAACGCGTAGGAGAAGAGGCCCTGGCCGACATCACCGGCGATCTGCAGTCCCAAATCGCGATTCGGCACGAGGTCGGAGGTTAGACCCAGTTCGATAAAGCGGTTGTAAGGCGAGAACTGCAGACGCTCAAGACCCACGGGGCCTTTGAACTTGCCGGCCTGCACCACAAACCACGGCCGGATGCGCGCATCAGCATAGGCGTCGAGAATGATGGTCTTGCCGTTAGCAAAATCCGGCACCAGCCGATAGTCAAAGATCTTATCGATCGTGCCGTCGATGTAGGGACGCACCTGTCGCAACAGCCAGCCGTTAGCGCTGCTCGGCGCGCCGTTTGAATAATACCGACCGTCAACGGCAAGGTTGGCGTGAAACTTGATTGAGCTTGACCCATCAGCGGTCTGCAGCGAGTAGCCGGCAGATCCTGCGGTTGCGACTACCGGAACACCCGGCGCTGCGCCGGTGAACGACGAGGTGGATGGCGCAGGAGGGGGCTCGGCGGCAGACACGACGCTTCCACTACCACCCGGCGCGCTGGAGGACGGCGCAGAAGTTACGACGCTCGGTTGCGCAGCGCCCGCTTCCAGGCGCCGCTCTAATTCCCTGATGCGCCGGTCCTGCTCATCGAGCCTTTTTTGAAGCGCCGCATTGTCGGTCGCACTTTCAGTCTGAGCTACGGCGGCGCCCGCAAAGAGCGCGACCGCTACGAAGCCGGCAAAGCCGGCATGAAAGAGACGCATAACACCCTCCCCCAATCTTGTTGTGATCACGCGACGGATGCGCGTTCGCATCCGAACTGCATGTTAGGGAGAGAGCGGTTATGAAGTCAGTCACGCCGCGGTTACAGAGCGGTAACCGCGGCGGCAAAAAACGCCAATAACTCCGTTATGGCGAATGCGCGCTCGCGGCCGCGGGCACGCTCGGAATGATCTCGGGGATTATGTACTGCTGCACGACTACGAGCAGCGCCAGCAGTATCGTCAACACCACACTGTGCACAAACGTACGTGCCAGCACCTCGCCCTCGCGGCCGCGCAGATCGGTGACAGCAACGCCGGTTGCGATGTTTTGCGGCGAGATCATCTTGCCCATGACGCCGCCAGAGGAATTGGTTGCCGCGATCAAAACCGGATTCAAATCCAGTTGCCGCGCAGCCACCACCTGCAGGTTACCAAAGAGCGCGTTGCCGGAAGTATCGCTGCCGGAGAGGAACACCGCGACCCAGCCCAAGAATGGCGACAGCAGAATGAATGCATGCCCGGCGGAGGCAACCGCCTTGCCGAGCGTATAGGCCATGCCTGAATAGTTCATCAAATAGGCAAGACCCACGATCAAGGTCACCGTCAAGATCGCAAGCCACGCCTGCCGGAACGTCTGCGCGACGCAGCTGAAGAACGCTCGCGGTCTAACGCCGACTATCGCCGCCGTGATTATGGCGGCAAGCAGAATTGCCGTGCCGGTGCCGAGCGGCTGGAAGTTCCAAACGGCGGCGTACGGTTTATCGTTGTAAAGCGTAATGGAAATGGCGTTATGCAGGCCGGGCCATTTAATCGCCTGCTGCCCTATGGCGGCAGTTTTGGAGAACGTCCAAACGATCACGACCGCCGACACGATGATCCACGGCAACCAGCCCTGCCAGCGCGGCACGGCGCCGGCAGCGCGCTCGGCTTCGAGCCCCGAGCCCCCGATCATGAACTCAGGATCCGCGGCGGGCTTCCAGAACCGCAGCAGAATAAAGGTCGCTGCGAGCGAACCCATCGAGGCGAGCACATCCGTCAAGGTGTAGTCGATATAATTGGACGCCAAAAATTGACAGATGCCAAAACTACCTCCGGCCACGAGCAGTAGTGGCCACAGTGCGCGCAGTGAGCGCAAGCCGCCGTACAGCGCGATGACGTAGAACGGCAGGATGAGTGCCATGACCGGTAGCTGGCGCCCCACCATTGCTGCAAGCGTCGCCGCAGGCAAACTGGTGACGGCACCGAGCACCGTCACCGGCGCACCGAGTGCACCGAACGCAACCGGTGCCGTATTGAATATCAAAACGAAGACGAGTGCTTCGAGTGGTGGAAAGCCGATCAGGATCAGCAGAGAACTTGTAATGGCGACCGGCGTTCCGAATCCGGAAATACCTTCGAGAAGGCAACCGAAGCAAAAGCCGATGACAACCAGAATCACGCGCCGGTCATTCGGCAGGTGCATAAGGATCCAGCTACGAAACGCATCAAAGCGTCCCGAACGCACCGCAATGTTATAGAGCAGCAGCGCGTTGAACACGATCCACATCACCGGCCACAGTGCAAATACCGCGCCGTTCAACACCGAGTTCACAGCCAGGGTGATGGGTAACTGCCACACCGCAATCGCCACGATGAGGCCGACGATGAGGCCCGCGAGCGCCGCCTGCCAGGCGGGTCTGCGCAGAACCCCAAGCAGTATCAGTACCGTTGCGACCGGCAGGGTTGCCACGATAAAAGACATGCCAAGGCCGCCAACGGGAGTCAAAAGTTGCTGGAACATGGAAATTCCCCCTGTCGAATGTTCTAGTTCTTATGGCGCCATCCCTGTGGCGCAACCACGCAGTCGCGGCGGATCGACTTCAGATCGGCGCAGCCCATAAGCGCCAGATCCCGTCGCAGCTCCTGCGCCAGAACTGCGATGGCGCGCGCAACG
>DATCBZ010000304.1:0-2339 GCA_036511555.1 Steroidobacteraceae bacterium | reverse complement strand
TGGCGGCGTTGTATTGCTGTTGCGTGTCGGACCTGTTACCAGCCAAGACGGTATTGCCGTAGCCGCCCGCAATCACCTGTTCGACGAAGGCGCGCAGCGGCCGCGGATGCAGCCGGATCTACTTGCGCAGCCCCGCGAGGCGATGGGATGCTGATGTTGGGTTTGCCTGCGATGGCTTTACTGGCGAGCGCACCGGCTGCCGACGTCCCTAATCCCAAAAGAGCGGTCTGAGTTGCGCTGACCTCCCGTTGCTGCACTGCCAGCCGCTGCAGCAGTTCCTGGAACAATGGTGGACGTGCCCACCGCAGCGGCGGTCCCGACCGCAGTTGATCCGCCTGCCGCGGCAGCCGTCCCTCCGAGTGCTCCGGCAAAGTATGGACTCAACGCGCCTGCGGTGAAGTACGTCCCGATGGCTGCGCCTATGAGTTTCAGCGGCAGGGGTAGGTTTGACATAGATTTAATCCGGCATTTGAGAGATCGGAAACGGCCGCTGGGGAAGCGGCTCGCCCATGATCGATGCTCGTAACTGGTTGGCCATCGCAGATCCTCTATCTCGCCGCGGAAGCCGCAGTCAACAACAACTCGCGCAGGCGCACGTCTTGCTTTTCGATGATGCGAGCGAAGGAACCGGCTGGTGCTGCGCTCGAGTGCGCCGCTCTTACGTGTGTCGACGCCTGCAACAGGAGCGCCCACAGCTGACCCGAAAGTTCAGACGCGAAGGTTTCCGCCAGGCTTCCGTTCGCAAGGCCGTTGCTTAAGGCGTCGGAGACTAGTCTTTCTACTTCCCCGATTGCAGCGTTGCCGGCGGCCACAGCACGGTGTTCGAGATAGGTGAGCTCCATACTATTCATGGGCCCTGATTGCAGCCGCGCCAAACATTCTGGGAAACAAAGTGGAAACAATCGGCGCCGCAGAACGTGAGGATAGCGCTGTAAGTGATTGTTTAATTGGCTCCCGAGGTTGGAATCGAACCAACGACCAACGGATTAACAGTCCGTCGCTCTACCGCTGAGCTACCCGGGAACTTACAGGGGTGAGAACGCCGCGGATTGTCCGGAACCGGGGGGCGGCAGTCAAGGAAACACAGTCAATGCATAATACGCAGCTGTTATGGAGTTGGGGACCGTGATGCCATCGTCATCAACGCGCGAGCTCTTGGATCGATTGTCGGTTTCACCGGTGCGGCTGCGGGTACTGCTCGCAAGGCTGAAGGAAAACGAGTTGCGTACGCCGCCACCGGTCGGCGGCTTCGCGCCGATCGAGGATGCCTGGCATTTGCGTGACCTTGAAGCCGAAGGACATTTTCCCAGAATCCGACGCATTCTTGCCGAGGACATTCCACTCCTCGTCCCGATCGATGGGGATGAACTCGCGGTGCAGCGACATTATCTTGAGCGCGAACTTGGGACTGCGCTTGATGAGTTCGCGCAATTTCGCGAAGCCACTCTGGGCCTACTGGGCGAACTCAGCGAGGATCAATGGTCGCGCCGCGCGACCTTTGAGGGCCGTTCAATAACCTTGCGTGACCTCGTGAGCACGATGGCCGCCCACGATGAATCGCACTTGAATGCGCTCGCCGCCGAGCTGCAGCAAGCAGCGGGCGGCGTCGACTCACATGCTATCGGCACCGCGCCGGAGGCGCTCGGCGCCGCGGGGAGTCTATCGGCCTAGGCGCTTATCGCGATTGGGGTCGTCAGCACCCGCCGCATCCGTTCCAGCGCTTTGGCAAGCGTCGGAATGCCGCAAGCATAAGAAATCCGGATGTGTCCGGGAGCGCCGAAACCCGATCCGGGCACGACGGCAACCCCGCCCACATTAAGAAGGAGGTCGGCAAATTCGTTGTCATCACGACAGCCGAGGCCGGCGATGGCTTTGGATACGTCCGCGAACGCATAGAAAGTACCCGCGCCCGGCAGGCAGCTCACCCCGGGAAGATCATTGAGGCCCGCGACGACGAAGTCGTGCCGTTCCTTGAAGGCGCGGTTCATTGTCGCAACGCAGCTTTGGTCGCCGGCGAGTGCCGCGGTTGCCGCCTTCTGCGAGATGCTGCAGGCGTTCGAGGTCGACTGTCCCTGAATCGTCGACATGGCGGTGATGATCTCTTTCGGGCCGCCGCAGTAGCCGATGCGCCAGCCGGTCATGGCGTAGACCTTGGAGCAGCCGTTGATTGTCACAGTGCGTCCGTAGAGTTCGGGTACGGCAGTCAGGAGACTGCAAAACGGCTCTGCACCCCAATAAATTTTCTCGTACATGTCGTCCGTGCCGACGATGATGCGCGGATGCTCGATGAGAACCTCGCCCAGTGCGCGCAGCTCGGCGCGCGTGTACGCAGCGCCGGT
>DATCBZ010000303.1:0-8939 GCA_036511555.1 Steroidobacteraceae bacterium | reverse complement strand
ATCGCGCACGGGGATACGCGCGAGACGGCGATCGCGCGCATGAAAAACGCACTTGCTGAAATGGTGGTCGAGGGCATCAAGACCAACGTCGCGCTGCACCAGGAAATCTTCAATCACGCAGCCTTCCAAAAAGGCGGTCTCGACATTCATTATCTGGAGCGCCGGCTAGGACTGCGCTAGACCGTGGCCGCGCCGTACGTCGAACTGATATTTGAACTCGACCGGCTCGAAGCGGATACGGTAGAGGCCGCATGCGAGGCGTGCGGCGCCGTCGCAGTCACCTTCACGGCCGCCAATGCGCCTGCGGTGCTCGAGCCACTGCCAGGCGAGTTTCGACTGTGGTCGCAAAGTCGCGTGCATGCGCTTTTTGCCTGTGATGCGAATAGTCCCAGCGCGGCTGCCCGCGCAGCAAGCCTCGCCGCGGCGCTCGCGCTGCCACCTACAAGTTTCACGACGCGAGCCGTCGCCGATAAAGTGTGGGAGCGCGAATGGCTCAAAGACTTTCATGCCATGCGCTTTGGCAGGCGTCTGTGGGTCTGTCCGCATCACGAGACGATCGCCGATGCCGGCGCCCGCGTCGTGTATCTCGACCCGGGCATGGCGTTCGGCACCGGCACTCACGCCACGACGAGGCTCTGCCTTGAGTGGTTGGAAGCAAACATAACGCCCGGCGCCATCGTCATCGACTACGGCTGCGGCTCGGGGATTCTCGCTTTGGCGGCGCTCAAATTGGGTGCTGCTCATGCATACTGCTTCGATATCGACCCGCAGGCGCTCATCGCAACCGCCGACAATGCGCGCGCCAATGGGATCGCAGACAGGCTATCCATTTGTGCCGATGCCGAGCGCTTGCCGGTAGCATCCGACCTCATCATCGCCAATATTCTTGCCGCGCCGTTATGTGCACTTGCAGCAACCTTTGCGAAACTCGTGCGGGCCGGCGGTACGCTCGTGGTGGCAGGGCTTATGCAAGACGAGGCGTTCGAGGTGACACGGGCAAACGGCGCGTGCTTTGATATGCAGCCTTGCGCAGAGCGTGCCGGCTGGGTGATCTTATCCGGACGGCGCAGCGAGCAACCCTGATCCATGTTTACCGTCTGCCCCAAATGCGCCCTCACGCTGACGGTGACCGCCGCTGACTTGCGCATCGCGCAGGGTTTCGTGCGCTGCGGACAATGCACAAATGTTTTCAACGCGTTGCTCGCCCTATCAGACGAGCGCCAACAGACGATGTCCGTTCCCGTACAGGTCATGGAAGAGCCAGCGCCCGGGTCGGAGTCTGACTCCGAACATGAGTCTGAGTCTGAGACTGAGTCCGAAGCCGGATCCGAACACGAGGCCGAACCTTCGGATGAGCCGCCGGAGGAGGAATCTGCCTCGGACGAGGCGGCACCCGAGGATGCGCCGCGGGATGAACCGCGCGCCGAAGAGGCCGCGCGCGAGGAGTTTGCTCATGAGGATGCGGTGTCCGAGGGCGAATACTCGATCGAGCAAACATCGCTTGAGTTCAATCCGGCGGCTGCGAATGTGGCGGAAATTTTCGTCGAGCCGCAGGCCGTCGCGGACGATGAGCCCACCGGCACCTACGAATCGATCGTGCTGCGCACGCAGGAGCCCTCCCCCGTCGAGGATCACGGGACAGCGCCCAATCCCGATGACGATCTCAATGATCAGCTCGAGTCGCTCGCGGCGCGCATCGAGGCTGCACGCCAGAATCAGCTGGCGCAGACCCACACCGGTATTCAGCCGCTCCTTATGCCTATCGAGCTTGCGCCGCCGGTGCCGCCCGTGGCACGGCCGCTCCTGTGGCGCGCGGCGCTTGCCGCGCTCGTGGTGCTGCTCGCCGCGCAGGCGGTCGATCATTATCGCGAGGAGCTTGCGGTCAATCCGCGTCTGCACCGGCCGTTGACGGCGCTGTACGCGCTCTTTGGCGTCAGCCTCACACCGCACTGGGATCTGACCGCGTACGAAGTGCATCAGCTGGGTGCATCGACCGGAGCGCAGAGCGCGGGCGAGCTCACCGTACGTGCGAGTGTCAGAAACGGCGCGCAGCAGCCGCAGCCGCTGCCGCTCCTGCGCGTGACGCTCCTCGATCGCTTCGGCAACCGGCTCGCATCGCGCGACGTGCCGCCGCGCGCTTACCTGAGCGGCGCCCCTGCCGCGGCGGCGTTACTGCCGCCCGGCGAGCGCGTCGATGCGCAGATCGCCTTCGTCGATCCGGGCAAGAATGCAGTCGGCTTCGAGATCGACGCCTGCCTGCAAGCGCCAAGTCAGCGTGTGCACTGCGCCAACGACGCGGCGGCGAAATAAAACATGCGTATCGGCCCCTATGTGCTGCCTGCGCGCGCCGTACTCGCCCCCATGGCCGGCGTCACCGATCGGCCGTTTCGGGTGCTATGCCGAAAACTCGGCGCGGGACTTGCCGCATCGGAGATGCTGACCTGCGACGTGCGTCTGTGGAGCACGACTAAATCGCGCTTGCGCATGAATCACGAAGGCGAGCCGTATCCGCGCGTGGTGCAGCTTGCCGGCGCCGATTGCGAGGCGCTCGCGCTCGCCGCGCGCATGAACGTTGACCTCGGCGCGCACATCATCGACATCAATATGGGCTGCCCTGCCAAAAAGGTCTGCGGCCATCTGTGCGGTTCCGCACTGATGCAGAACGAATCATTGGTGGCACGCATACTCGATGCGGTGGTGCGCGCGGTCGATGTACCCGTGACGCTCAAGATCCGCACCGGCTGGGATGCGACGCAAAAAAATGCGCTGCGCATCGCACGCCTCGCGCAGGCGTGCGGCATTGCCGCTTTGGCAGTACATGGGCGCACGCGCGCCGATTTTTACCAGGGCGCTGCCGAGTACGACACGATTCGTGAAATCAAAGCGGAAATAAATTTACCGCTGTTCGCCAACGGTGATGTCGACGCACCGCAAAAAGCGCGCGAGGTACTTGATTTCACTGGCGCAGACGGAGTAATGATTGGTCGCGCGGCGCAAGGCGCGCCATGGATATTTCGTTCTGTCAACGCCTACCTTTCTGCTGCGCAAGTCGCACCGCCGCTCGCGCGCACCGAGGTGCGTGCTATTATTCTTGAGCATCTGGAATCCCTGTACGCCTTCTACGGCGAAGATGCCGGGACGAGGATCGCGCGTAAACATCTTGGTTGGTATTGCGAGCAGCTGCCTGATGCGGTCAATGTTCGCCGCAGTCTCATGACTGTGGCCAGCACTGCGCTGCAGTTCACGCAGACGAGAAGCCATCTCGATGGGTGGGTGAACGGGTCGGCACAGGCGGCCTGACTGTTTGGTCTTGTGGGGGGGAGGCTTACATGCCAGCTAAGAAAAAAAGTCGACTGCGCAGGGAATACAGTGCTCGCATCAATAGCCGCGGCGAGCTGCCGTTGCGTGACCACGCTGAGCGCGCCTTGCATGATTATTTTGCGAGCTTGAACGGGCACCGGCCTGCCGAGCTCTACAATCTGGTGTTGCGCGAGGTCGAGGAGCCGCTGCTGAAGGCCGCGCTCGATTATGCCGAGGGCAATCAGGTGCGCGCCGCGGGCATTCTTGGCATCAATCGCGGCACACTGCGCAAAAAGCTCAGGCAGTTCGGCCTTTCTGGCTAGGTGAACGTTCCGGTCCGCCGCGCGCTACTTTCCGTCTCGGATAAGACGGGCCTCGTCGAACTCGCCCAAGTGCTCGCGCGCCGCTCGATCGAGATTCTCTCGACCGGCGGCACCGCACGTCTGCTCGCCGCTCACGGCATTGCCGCAACGGAAGTCGCAGACTACACGGGCTTTCCGGAGATCATGGACGGCCGCGTCAAAACCCTGCACCCGAAGATTCACGGCGGCCTCCTCGGCCGGCGCGGTATCGATGAGGCGGTCATGGCCGCGCACGGCATCGAGCCGATCGACCTTCTCATCGTCAATCTTTACCCCTTCAGCCAGACGATTGCGCGCAGCGGCGCAAGTTTCGCCGAGGCCATCGAGAATATCGACATCGGCGGGCCTGCCATGCTGCGCGCGGCGGCGAAGAACCATGCTGCAGTCACCGTCGTAGTCGATCCCGCCGACTATGCAGCGCTCATCGCGGAACTCGCACGCGAGCACGGCGCCACGACCGCTGCAACCCGTGCACGCCTTGCGGCCAGGGCGTTTGCGCATACCGCCAATTACGACGCCATCGTTGCGCATTATCTTTCGGCGCGCCAAACAGCGCCGGCCGCTGAGTTCCCGGCGCTCCTGCCGCTTGTATTTGAGCGCGCGCAAAGCCTGCGCTACGGCGAGAACCCGCACCAAAGGGCAGCGTTCTACCGTGATCCCGAAGCCTGCGGCGCAACCGTGGCGAACGCGCGCGTGCTGCAGGGCAAGGAGCTGTCCTTCAATAACATCAGCGATGCGGACGCCGCCATCGAATGCGTGCGGCAGTTCGCCGACGCATCCTGCGTCATTGTCAAACACGCCAATCCGTGCGGAGCGGCAAGCCGCACAACTCTCGCCGCGGCGTATGAGGCGGCGTACCGCACGGATCCGACTTCCGCCTATGGCGGCATCATCGCCGTGAACCGCGAACTCGATGCGGCCACGGCAAGCGCCGTTCTCGCGCGGCAGTTCGTCGAAGTACTCGCCGCACCCGGCGTGAGCGCCGCTGCGCGCAAGCTCATAAGCGCCAAGCCCAACATCCGCGTCCTCGAGCTTGCCGACCTGACGGCGCCGCATGGCAGCACGCGTGAATACAAGAGCGTCGCTGGCGGCCTGCTGGCACAGACGCCGGATAACGGCAGCGTCTCGATTGAGGATCTGAAAGTCGTAAGCCAACGCACACCCAGCGCCGCTGAGCTTACTGATCTCATGTTTGCGTGGCAGATCTGCAGGTTCGTCAAATCAAACGCGATCGTGTTCGCGCGCGCACGCGCCACCATCGGGGTCGGCGCAGGCCAGATGAGTCGCATCCATTCGACCCGCATGGCCGCCATCAAGGCGCGCGAGCAGAACCTCGACATTGCAGGCGCGGTGCTTGCATCCGATGCGTTCTTTCCATTTCGCGACGGCCTCGATGCTGCTGCCGAGTACGGTATCCGCGCGGTGATACAGCCTGGCGGCTCGCTGCGCGACGCGGACGTGATCGGCGCCGCCGATGAGCACGGCATCGCCATGGTGTTCACCGGCATGCGGCATTTTCGGCACTGATGCGCGTCCTGATCGTCGGTGGCGGCGGCCGCGAGCATGCGCTCGCCTGGAAGTGCGCCGCGAGCGCGCGCGTCGAGAGCGTCCTCGTCGCGCCGGGCAACGCCGGCACGGCACTGGAAAACAAAGTGCGCAACGCGGAGGTTGCCGCCGAGGATCTTGACGGCTTGGTGGCGCTGGCGCGCGCCGAGCGTATCGACCTCACCATCATCGGACCCGAAGCGCCGCTGGTCGCCGGCGTGGTCGATGCGTTCGCAGCACAGGGGCTCAAATGTTTTGGACCGCGGCGCGCGGCGGCGCAGCTTGAGGGCTCAAAGGCGTTCAGCAAGGAGTTCCTGCGACGGCACCGCATTCCAAGTGCTGCCTATAAAACTTTTACGCGCGCGAGTTTCGATCCGCAGTACCTGCAGGCCCACAAGACGCCCATCGTCGTCAAAGCCAGCGGCCTTGCCGCCGGCAAAGGCGTCGTCATTGCTGCCTGCGCCGACGAGGCGCTCGCGGCAACCGAGGCCATGTTTGCGGGTGAGTTCGGCGCGGCCGGCGCCGAAGTCGTGATAGAGGAATTTTTAAGCGGCGAGGAAGTGAGCTTCATCGTCATGGCGGACGGGGTGAATGTGCTGCCGCTTGCGACTTCCCAGGATCATAAGCGCCTCCTCGGCGGCGACCGCGGGCCCAATACCGGCGGCATGGGCGCCTATTCGCCCGCTGCGATCGTTGACCCGGCCCTGCACGCACGCATCATGCGCGAGGTAATCGATCCTACCGTGCGGGCGCTTGCCGCCGATGGCATGCCGTACACGGGATTTCTCTACGCCGGCCTCATGATTGACGCCGATGGCACCCCGAACGTGCTTGAATTCAACTGCCGGCTGGGCGATCCGGAAACCCAGCCGCTCATCATGCGTCTGCAGTCGGATCTCGTCGCGCTCATCGAGGCGGCGCTCGCCGCACGTCTCAATGAAGTGAGCGCCGCATGGGATCCGCGCACGGCACTTGGGGTCGTGATGGCCGCGCAAGGCTATCCGGGACCGGTGCGCAGCGGCGATGCCATCGAGGGCCTGCAGCAGGCGGCGCGGCTACCCGGAAAAGTGTTCCACGGCGGCACGCGCGCCGCCGGCGGACATATCGTCACGAGCGGCGGCCGGGTGCTGTGTGCGGTCGGCTGCGGCGCAGGCGTGCGCGCGGCACAATCCGAGGCGTACGCACTCGCCGGTGCAATCAGCTGGCGCGGCGTGCAGTATAGATCCGACATCGGGCACCTCGCGGCCGCGCGCGAGGCGGCAGCTACACATTAGCTGCGTCGTCCACCGAGCATTTTGAGGAGCGAGAAATGGCAGCATCCACGTTCAGAATCACCGTGATCGCAATGGCGATTCTGGCCCTCGGCGCCTGCGCCGCCTCGCGCACGCAGCAAAGCGCCGGTGAAGCCATCGACGATACGGTCGTGACCACGAAGGTCAAAGCGGCGCTGATTGATGATCCCGTAACGAAGGCGCGGCAGATTGATGTCGACACGTTTCGCGGCACGGTGCAGTTGAGCGGTTTCGTCGACTCGGCGGAGGAAAAAGCTGCCGCGACGCGTGTTGCACATTCCGTCAATGGCGTGCAGAACGTGCGCAACAACCTCTCGGTCGGTCACACCGACCGCTCGACCGGCGAAGTCGTCGACGACAGCGTGATCACGACCAAAGTCAAAGCGGCGCTCGTTGCCGAGCCTGCGACCAAAGCGCGCGACATCACCGTGATCACGCGCGAGGGTATCGTGCAGTTGAGCGGCTTTGTGGATTCTGCGACCGAGAAGGCGACGGCAAACGAAGTCGCGCAGGGCGTTGCCGGTGTCAAAGAGGTGCGCAACAACCTGCAGATCAAGCAGCTGTAGGCAGCTTGCCGCGGCGTTTTAGAAGCTTGCGCGGAAGAAGACCTCGGGGCCTGAGACGCGGAACACAAAGCCGCCCGGCGTGCCGCTGTTCGTGACCTGCGCCTGCGCCCGGATCATCTCGTAGCCCAGGCCCACGGAAAAGTTAGACACCCAGCGGTACTGCACATCGGTGTGGTAGTCGCCGAGTGAGCCGGTGCTGCCATTGATGTTGGCCGTCACGTAGTTGGCACGCGCCGTCCAGGCAAAACGCTGCGAGAGGCGCCAAGTGCCATCGATCGCAAGCGTCGGCAGGACGCCATCGCCCGAGCTTTGCGCGTGCTCCATGAGAGTCTGGTCGGTGGCGCGCGCTTCGGCCTGCAACAGGTGCGCGCCAAGGCCGACGCCTACTTCAAAGCGCTCGGTGCGTATCGCCGAAAACAGATAGGTGAAGCTCAACATGCTGAATTGCAGCTCGCTCTGCGTCACGTCGCGGTCGTGGAAGGTATTGCCGCCGAAGGTGATATCGCGATTCAGGACTTCGCTGGCATTGCGATCGCTGCCGAAATAGTTGACGCGCAGCCGGTTGCGCGTGCGGATCCGAAAGATGAGTTCGCCGAGCGCCTGATTCAAGCGGTTTGCCTGGCCGAGATCGCGCTCGGCGGAGAGCTCCGTTCCCGGCACTGCGGCGCTGGAATCCACGTGCACGTCAGTTGCGATGGAGGCGGGAAAGAAACTGCCGCGCAGGGCAAAGTGATCAGTGATGGGACTTGCAATCGGGCGCACGTGGTGCGGAGACACGTCACGCGGCCGCGGTTTATCCGCAGCGGCCGGGCCGCTAGCGTCGGGCTCCGCCGCCGCGCCCAAGCGCGCGGCGAGCAACGCTGCCAGAAGCACGAACCCAACACGCATCGCAGAACTCCGCACCGAAATGGCGCCGGGAATCTTCTTACATACCGGCCGCCGCACGCCAGCGCTGCCGGTCGTTCGGGCGTGCGAATGTGAACTCGCGCACGGAAAAAGCGCCCGCTTTGCGCGCCTAGCGCTTCATTGCCTCGAAGAACTCGCCGTTCGACTTGGTGTCCTTCATCTTGTCGAGCAGGAACTCGATGGAGGCCAGCTCATCCATGGGATGCAGAAGCTTTCTTAGAATCCACATCTTGGCAAGCTCGCCCTGATCGGTGATGAGCTCTTCCTTGCGGGTGCCGGAGCGGTTGATGTGGACCGCCGGAAACACCCGCTTCTCGGAGATGCGCCGGTCGAGGTGAATTTCACTGTTGCCGGTGCCCTTGAACTCCTCGTAGATCACATCGTCCATCTTGGAGCCCGTGTCGACGAGTGCGGTGGCCAGAATCGTGAGGCTGCCGCCTTCTTCAATGTTGCGCGCGGCGCCGAAGAATCGCTTCGGCCGCTGCAGCGCATTGGCATCGACGCCACCAGTCAGCACTTTGCCCGACGAGGGCACGACCGTGTTGTAGGCGCGGGCAAGCCGCGTGATGGAGTCGAGCAGAATGACGACGTCTTTCTTGTGCTCGACCAGGCGCTTCGCCTTCTCGATGACCATTTCGGCCACCTGCACGTGCCGTGCAGCGGGCTCATCAAATGTGCTTGAGACCACCTCGCCCTTGACGGTGCGCTGCATCTCGGTCACTTCCTCGGGGCGCTCATCGATCAGCAAGACGATGAGGATCACCTCGGGGTGATTGGCGGTGATGGCGGTTGCGATGTTCTGCAAGAGCATCGTCTTGCCGGCCTTGGGCGGGGAGACGATGAGGCCGCGCTGGCCTTTGCCAATCGGCGCGACGAGATCAATGGTGCGTGCGGTCAGATCTTCGGTAGAGCCGTTACCACGCTCGAGCTTCAGGCGCTTGGTGGGATGAAACGGCGTCAGATTCTCG
>DATCBZ010000302.1:0-3098 GCA_036511555.1 Steroidobacteraceae bacterium | reverse complement strand
CGTATCGATGCGCACGCGCGCCTCAAAGCTTACGGGCTGTCCGAGGGCAGGTGTCGCGGTGACCTTTACTACGTGCGCATCCCCGCCTGCGAGACCGCTGATATCAAATATCTCATGGCCGCTCAAACCCAAGGTCTGCGCGTTCTCCCCGGCCGGAAACTGCAGCGGCAAAACGCCCATGCCAATGAGATTCGAGCGATGGATGCGCTCGAAGCTTTCGGCGATCACAGCCTTGACCCCCAGAAGCATCGTGCCCTTTGCCGCCCAGTCGCGCGAGGAACCCGTGCCGTACTCGCGTCCCGCGAACACGATGAGGGGCGTATGGTCGCGCTGATAGTGCATCGCGGCCTCATAGATCGAGGTTTGCTTGCCGCTTGGCAGATGCACGGTGATGCCGCCCTCGACGCCCGGCACGAGGAGGTTTCTCAGTCTGATATTGGCGAACGTGCCGCGCATCATGACTTCGTGATTGCCACGCCGCGCGCCGTAGGAGTTGAAGTCGGCAACCTTTACGCCCTGCTCGACGAGGTAGCTTGCCGCAGGGCTTGATTTGGCGATGTTGCCGGCGGGTGAGATGTGATCCGTCGTCACGGAGTCGCCGAGGATGGCGAGAACGCGCGCGCCGCGGATGTCATTGATGGCAGGCGCGGTCATGGTCATGCCGTCAAAGTAGGGCGGATTCTTCACATAGGTCGAGGCTTCATCCCAGGCATAGACTTTGCCTTTGGGGATGGCAATCGCGTTCCAATGCTCATCGCCTGCAAACACACTGCTGTAGCTCTTCTTGAACATTGCCGAGGTGACGCAAGAGACGATGACCTCCTGGATCTCCTTGGGCCCGGGCCAAACATCACGCAGGTATACCGGTTGGCCGTTGCTGCCCACCCCTAAAGGCTCGGTTTTGAGATCCACTTCCAAGGTGCCGGTGAGTGCATAGGCCACGACGAGCGGCGGTGAGGCCAGGAAATTCATTTTCACTTCCGGGTGCACCCGGCCTTCGAAGTTGCGGTTGCCGGAGAGCACGGCGCACGCGATCACATCGCCCACTTTGACGGCGTCGGAGATCTCAGGCTTCAAAGGGCCGCTGTTGCCGATGCAAGTTTGACAGCCGTAGCCGGCGGTGAAAAAGCCCAACGCTTCGAGGTCGGCCGTCAGTCCCGCCTTGGTGAGATAGTCGGTGACGACGCGCGAGCCGGGTGACAGACTCGTCTTCACCCAGGGCTTGGTTGCAAGTCCGCGCTTGCGCGCATTACGCGCAAGTAGCCCCGCGGCGATCAGCACTGCGGGATTAGACGTATTGGTGCAGCTCGTAATGGCGGCGATCAAAACCGCGCCGTCGCGCACTTCAAAATTTGTGGCGCCGATGGACGCTGCCGCATGGCCGGTCGCCTGCGGGTTCTTCTGCGTGCGCTCCGCAGCCATCACCTGCTGCGCCGCCTGATAGACTTGCTTGGCGGCACGCAGCGGTACGCGGTCCTGCGGACGGCGCGGGCCTGCAAGGCTCGGTTCGACGCTGGCAAGATCAAGTTCAACGACATCCGTGTAGTCGGCCGGCTGCTGGCCGTTCTCGCGCCACATCCCTTGCGCCTTCGCGTACGCTGCGACCAGCTCAATTTGCTCCGCCGGCCGGCCGGTGAGTTCAAGATAGCGCAGCGTCTCCGCATCGATCGGGAAGATCGCGCAGGTGCTGCCGAACTCCGGCGACATGTTCGCAATCGTGGCGCGGTCGGCGAGCGGCAAATTCGCAAGACCATCGCCGAAGAACTCGACGAACTTATCGACGACACCCTTCTTGCGCAGCATTTCGGTGACAGTCAGCACCAGGTCCGTTGCGGTCGCGCCCGGATCAAGGCTGCCGCTGAGTCGCACGCCGATGACTTGCGGAATGAGCATGGTGACGGGCTGGCCCAGCATCGCAGCTTCGGCCTCGATACCGCCGACGCCCCAGCCGAGGACCCCCAGGCCATTGATCATCGTCGTATGCGAATCCGTACCGACCAGCGTGTCGGGATAGGCGCGGCGGATCCCATCCTTTTCGTCGTGAAACACCACGCGTCCCAAGTGCTCGAGATTGACCTGGTGGACGATCCCTGTGTTGGGCGGTACGACATTGAAGTTGTGAAACGCCGTCTGTCCCCAGCGCAGAAATCCGTAGCGCTCGATGTTGCGCTCGAATTCGATTTTGTTATTGGCAGCGAGAGACTGAGCGGTGCCGTATTCGTCGACCTGCACGGAGTGATCGATGACGAGCTCCGCAGGCGCGAGTGGATTGACGCGCTCCGGATTGCCACCCAACTTTACGATTGCCTCACGCATCGCGGCGAGGTCGACGATGCACGGCACCCCGGTAAAGTCCTGCAGAATTACGCGTGCGGGTGTGAAGGCGATCTCATGCGACGGAGCAGCGTTGGGACTCCAGGCAAGGAGCGCCTCAATATCGCTGCGTTTGACATTCACGCCGTCTTCGAAGCGCAGCAGATTCTCGAGCAGAATTTTGAGCGAATAGGGCAGGCGCGCCACTTGGTCCTGCGGGAGCGCGGCGAGACTTGCGATTTCATAGCGGCGCGAGCCGACCGTAAGCGTGGCGCGCGCCTTGAAGCTGTCCGTCATGAGTATCGTTTCCGCAAAAATCAACAACAGCCAATTATATAACGCGCGCGCACCCTCGCGCGCATGGGAGTTACCGCTTGCGTGTAAGAGGCTCTACGCAGCCGCGCTCAGCTGCCCGCGCGGTACCACGCTTTGAATCCCCGCGCCGCCGATACATTGGTCGGCCTCGTACAAAACCGCGTATTGCCCCGGCGTCACCGCGCGTTGCGGAGCATCGAAGACAATCTGCGCACTGCCATCTGGCATGAGCTCGACGCGCGCGCTCTGGTCGGCTTGGCGGTAACGCACCTTCACCTGGCACCTGAACGGTTCCGTCCGCGCTTTGCTCAACCAGTGCAGAGGCGCCGTCACAAGCTCCGTGCTCAGCAAGAGCGGATGGTCATGGTCCTGCACGACAATGAGTGCGTTGCGCGCGCTATCCTTGACCGCGACAAACCAGGGCGCCTGCGCAAAGCCGCGGCGGCCGCCAATCGACAAGCCTTCGCGCT
>DATCBZ010000301.1:0-3003 GCA_036511555.1 Steroidobacteraceae bacterium | reverse complement strand
GTCGCGGCGTTGTCGCCCAGCCCGTGACCGCGGCCGCCCGCCTCAATACCCAGAATCTGCACTGTCGCATCCGGCACAAAGGCATGGAAAAGACCAATTGAGTTTGAACCACCGCCGACGCAGGCAATGAGCGCATCGGGAAGACCGCCCGCCGTTTCCGCCATTTGCGCACGCGCTTCGCGTCCAATGACTGCCTGCAGCTCGCGCACGAGATAGGGATAGGGATGCGGCCCGACGACGGACCCCAAGAGGTAATAGGTGTCGGTAGGATCGGACACCCAATCGCGCATGGCCTCGTCGATTGCCGCGCGCAAGGTGCGGTCACCGCTCGTCACCGGCACGACCGTTGCGCCCATCAAACGCATGCGCCCGACATTTGGCGCTTGGCGCTGCATGTCAATCTCGCCCATGTACACCGTGCACGGCATGCCAAGGCGCGCGCAGGCTGCGGCGCTGGCGACGCCATGCTGGCCGGCGCCGGTCTCGGCAATGATGCGTTTGGCGCCGAGTTCCCGCGCGAGCAGTGCCTGCCCAATTGCATTGTTGATCTTGTGCGCGCCCGTGTGCGCAAGATCCTCGCGCTTCAGCCACACCTGCGCGCCCCAGGATTGCGATAATCGCGCCGCGTGGGTGAGCGCCGTAGGCCGTCCTACCCAGGTGGCAAGCTCGTAGCCAAAGCGCTCTTGAAACTTCGGGCTTTGCAAATGTTCACGCACGCCGCTTTCCAGACGTTCGAGTGCCGGAATCAGAGTTTCCGGCACATAGGCGCCGCCAAACGGGCCAAAGCGTCCGCGCGCATCCGGAAACTTGCCGGAAATCGAATCGGCGAGCAGCTGTTGCATATCGATGGCAGGAACGGATGCGATCATGATTTCCCCTTGCGACGGCAAGCTTCAACAAAACGGGCGATCTCCTGCGGGCTCTTCACGCCGGGGCGCTCCTCGACGCCGCTTGAGACGTCGACGCCGAACGGCTGCACGACCTCAATCGCCGCGGCGACATTGCCTGCCGTAAGGCCGCCCGCCAATACCAGTTCGCAACCGTGAGCAAGCTTGCCGGCAGCGCTCCAATCGCATGGCATGCCGGCACCGCTTGCTGGCCCTTCGAAAAGGATTCGCGCTGGCAGCGGCACGGGCGCCGCGACGCCGGCGCGCACCACCGGCAGCACGGATAAGTGGCGCGGCAAGCGAATGCGCTCGAAATCACTCGCGTCCGCCTGCAGAACATCTGGCGCGAAGATCGCAATCATGGCGTCGACATCGATCTGAGTAGCGTGCCGTGTCACGGCGACGCAGCGCACCCGACCGCGCGCCGGCGCAGCAAGCTCGCAGGCAAACTCTGGCGTCACGCGCCGCACCGATTCGGCAAATACAAATCCGATGGCATCCACACCGCTCGCGAGGGCCGCGTCCACGGCAGCCGGCGTCGTGATGCCACAGATCTTGATCCACACCGAGAACCGTCTAGCCGCGGCCTGCCGCGAGCAGCTGACGCATCAGCTCCTCCGGATCGCGCGAACTCATCAAAGCGCTGCCCACAAGCGCAAAATCGTAACCTGCCGCGCGCACGCGACTCGCGTCGGCCGCACTTGCAACCCCGCTCTCAGCCACGCGCGGCACATTGATGGGCAACAGCGGCGCCAGAGCCTCGAGCCGTCCCGGCACGACCTGCAGCGTCGCCAGATCGCGGCAGTTGACGCCGACAAGAACGGTCGGATTGGGGCTTGGCTGATAGGCTCCGACCAGCTCGTGCATGATTTTGATGTCGGCCTCATCAAAAGCTTCGAGCAAAACGAATAAGCCCAGAAGCTCCGCCGCTGCCATCAACGCCTGCAGCTGCTCGCGCGCGAGCATGCGTATGATAAGGAGCACGCCGCCGGCGCCGGCGGCGCGCGCCTCGGCGACCTGATAGGGATCAACGAGAAAGTCTTTGCGCATGGCGGGAATGCGCGCCGGCTGCAACGAACGCGCGGTCAATTCCAGATGCGCAAGATCGCCGGCAAATTCACTCGGCTCCGTGAGCACCGATACAGCCGCCGCACCCGCTGTCGCATAGCGTCGGACGCGCCGACCAATGTCCTCATCCAAACCTCTCAACGCGCCGGCTGCGGGCGAGCGCAACTTTAACTCGGCGATAAGATCGAAGCCGGCAACGTTCGGTACCAGCGGTGGCGGCGCAGCGGACTCGCGCGCTTGCGCGAACATCCGCGCGGCTGGACACAGACGCAGCGCCCCTGCAACGCGCTCGCGACTCTTCTCGGCCATCTGCTTTAGGAAATCTGCGCTCATGAGCCTTTCACCTGAAAACCGGACACAAGATCCAGCACACGACGTGCGCTGCCATTGTCAATTGCCGCTGCGGCACGCTCCACGGCTGCTCGCATCTGCTGCTCCTCGCCCGCGACCTCAAGCGCAAGCGCCGCGCCTAACACGAGACAGTCCCGGTGCGCGCCGCGATCCTCGCCGTACAGCACAGCGGTAAGCGCACGCGCATTATGCGCAGCGTCACCGCCAGCCAGACTCGCGCTGCTACAGCGGGCCAGTCCGTAATCCTGCGGGTCGCGCACCGTAACGACAACCTGTCCGCGACGCACGTCAAATAGCGTGAAGGCGCCTATCGGAGTCGGCTCATCCCAGCCGGCAGCGCCATGAATTACGAAGGCGCGCTCGGTCTGAAGTCCGGCAAGTGTTTCGGCAATAAGTTTCGCGGCATCAATGCTGAACGCGCCGATGAGATGCAGCGGCGGCTGGGCCGGATTCAGGAGCGGCCCTAAAATATTGAAAATCGTACGCACGCCCATTGCAGCCCGCACCGGCGCAAGAGCTTTCATGGCGGGGTGATAGTGCGGCGAAAATAGAAATGTGAAATTGGTCGCGGCGAGGCACCTGCCGGCGGCGGCGGCGTCAAGCGGTAAGGACAAGCCCAAGGCTTCAAGTACATCGGCACTGCCGGAGCGGCTCGACATGGAGCGATTGCCGTGTTTGACGACCGGCACTCCGCAGG
>DATCBZ010000300.1:0-3918 GCA_036511555.1 Steroidobacteraceae bacterium | reverse complement strand
ATTGGCAGCGCTGGTACACGAGACACCGGGGGACAAGGCCGGTACGGTGCATTTCCGCGCATTCGACCTCTCTGATCTGGGCGGCATCCCGAAGTTCGTTAAGTCCTTGCGCAAGGACTTTGGTTCTTTCTATGGGCTTGTGAATAATGCGGGCATCGGCACAGGCGGCCTTCTCGCTACCATGCGCGATGCAGAGATCGAGCACCTTGTGCGCCTCAACACACTATCGCCTGTAATACTGACCAAATACGTCGTGCGCCTGATGATGGCCGACGGTGCTGGAAGAATTGTCAATGTGGCTTCGGTCGTCAGCTTCACGGGCTACACGGGACTTTCCGTCTACAGCGCGACCAAATCCTCCCTCGTCGGCTTCACCCGATCGCTCGCAAGGGAAGTCGGCAAACTGGGCATCACGGTGAACGCTGTAGCGCCCGGCTTCGTCGACACGGAGATGACCGGCGGTCTTGCAGTCGACCAGCGCGAGCGCATCATGCGACGCAGCGCCCTTGGGCGCCTCGTCGAGGTCGAGGATGTCGCTAACGCTGTGGAGTTTCTGCTGGCTGATAAAGCCAAGCATATTACGGGCAGCGTCGTCACGGTCGATGCAGGCAGCACCGCCTAGAGCTGTTCGGACATGGATTACGGCCGCGCAAATTCACAAACGTCACGGTGAGGCTGCGTCGGTCACAAACGCATTTCGTGCGATTCAATACGTGCAGCCATCGCCGCGTCGATTTTCAAGAATATTCCACTCGGCTTATCCTTGACGAAGAGCGCATCGGCCGTCATTGAGCAATCGAAGCCGGCACGCACCAGCTCCTGTTTCTGCGGCTTGAAGGTTGCTGTCATGCCGATGCTATTTAAGACACGTAGAAACACCGGCCGCGCGTATTCTGGCAGACTCCCGGCAATGTGCTGTTCGAAGTGCTGGATATCGAAATCTGCATCACAAACGAGTGCGGCCATGCCGGCACGCCCTTCGGCGCCCGCTACCGTGACGCCATAGACGATTGCTTCAACGACGCCGGGACAGCGGTTAATGACGTCGGCAACCTCGCTGGTCGATACGTTCTCGCCCTTCCAACGGAAGGTATCGCCCACGCGATCGACGAAATAGAAAAATCCTGCGGCGTCGCGACGCATCAGGTCGCCGCTGCGAAACCAGGCATCGCCCGCGGTGAAGACCTCGCGCAGCACCTTGAGGTCGGTCGCCGCTTTATCGGTGTAGCCCTCGAAGCGTCCGCCCGCCTCGAGCGCGTCAGTGGCGATCTTGCTAATCGCCTCGCCGACTTCATCTGTCGAACAGCGCTCGCAGAAGCCCGCCGCATTGCGCAGCGGCACGCCCGCCTCGGCGTCGAATCGCACCAGCGCCACCGGGAACCGGTGCGCGAGAAATGATGGGATGCGGCCAATCGCGCCGGGTTTGCCCTCACAGTTATAGAGGGAGAAATTGGCCTCGGTGGCGGCGTAGAACTCAAGAATTGCTGGGATGCGCAAGCGCTCTTTGAACGGCTCCCATATATCGCCGCGCAGCCCATTACCGCAGCAAAGTCTGATCTGGTGTTCGGGCTGCTGCGCACCCTCAGCAGCTCGTAGCAGGAACCGGCATAGTTCACCAATGTATTGAAATAACGTGCAATTGAATTCGGCAATCTCTTGCCAAAAATGCCGCACCGAGAATCCGCGGCGCAGCAGTACGGATCCGCCATTGACGAGGGTTGCTCCGACTGCCACAACTCCGCCGATGCTGTGGTACATCGGTAAACAGTTGTACATGCGATCGCTGCTGCGGGTATCGAGCATGCCTGCGAACCAATGACTCCACTGCATCACTCGGTAATGACTCACATTGGCGGCTTTGGGCCGACCGGTCGTGCCGGAGGTGTAGATGTAGAGTGCGCGATCGGTGCTTAAAGGCAGTGGACACTGCGCGCTCGTAAGGCTCGCGCCGGAAACGCCCTCGAGAGCGGCGTCAATACGCGGCAGTTCGCCGTGGGACGCGCCGTGTGCCCAATAGCGGATTTCAGGGGCGAGGCGCGAGCGTATCCCTGCAAGGGCCGGGGCGAACTCGACGCCGACAATCACATGATTGGGCGCGACGACCCGGATCGCATGCGCCAGCGAATCGCCGAAGAGTTGCGTGTTGAGAAGTGCAACTACTCCACCGGCGCGTGTAATGCCGAGCCAGATCGCCAAGTAATCCGGACAATTCGCCATCATCAAGCACACGACGCTGCCGGCCCCCGCCATGTGCTCCAACGCCCAGCGGGCATAGCGGTTCGACCGCTCGGCAAGCGCACGGTAGCTTAGGCCCCCCTCCTCGTCGATAAGCGCGGAGGCGTTCTCAAACCTTTCCGCCAGCTCATCAATAAGTATCGGCAGGGTAAAGGTCGGGTTGCGGGCAAGCGGCGCCGTCATTGCAAGCGCCCGCACCCATGCCTGAAGAGGCGAGTTTCTGCTGTTGTCGTACCGGGCTGTCATGATCTAATCATGAGGTAATAGGAGGATCACTCTATGACAGAGCGGCTCGAGACCGAACGACTGTTGCTCGCGCTGTACGCAGCGAGGGTGCGCGGAGACCTTGCGGCGCTCTGCAATACATTCGCTGACGACGCTAATTTCCAGGTCGCCGGCGCCAGCAGCAACGCAAGTCCGATCTCAATGCGCGCAACGGGCGTCGGTGAATTTCGTCCGCTGCTCGCCATTATGATCAAGTCGTTCAAGCTCTCCGAGCAGACGATACTTTCCATGGTGATCGACGGCGCCAAGGCCGCGGTACACTGGCGCGCCAAAATCCATTCGCGCATCACCGGCACAACCGTTCTGACGGAACTCGTTGATGTCATCGAAACCCGCAATGGGCGTATCGCCTCGTACACGGAGTTCTTTGTACCACGCTGAGACCCGCTGCTCTTTGTCATGCGCCAAGCGCTTCGCGAATGGCCTCTCCCGCTTGCACAATCGCCCCTTGTGCGTAAGAAATAGCGCCGGCCATGCAATAGAAGTGATGGATCATTCCCGGATGGCAAACGTAGCGCACCGGCACTCCTGCGGACATGAGCGCATGCGCGTACGCCTGGCCTTCATCGCGCAGCGGATCGAACTCAGCCGTATGGATATGAGCGGGCGGCAGGCCGGCCAAATCCGCGGCTCGCAGGGGCGAGATGCGGATATCTGCCAGGTCGGTCCCCACACAATACTGGGTCACTGCCCAATCCAGAGTTTTACGATCGAAGAAGTAGTTCTCGCCGTACGTCGCCCATGATTCGGATACTTGGCTCAGGTCAGTTACCGGACATAGCAGTACCTGCAGCGCAAGCTTGGGGCCGCCTACACGCTTGGCCTGCTGACAGACGACCGCAGCGAGGGTGCCGCCTGCGGAATCTCCCGCAACTGCAATGCGTGCGGGATCGAGCCTTAACTGTCGCGCATTCTCGTAGATCCATTCACAGGCAAAATAGCTATCGTCCACCGCTGCCGGGAATGGATTCTCAGGCGCAAGTCTATAGTTGACAGCGATGAGTCGACTGCCGCTTGCGTTCGCAAGCATCCGGCACAGACCGTCATGAGTATCAATGCTGCCGAAGACTCCGGCCCCGCCGTGAAAGTAGACGATGCCTGCGGATTCTTGTTGTTCGTGCAATGTCGCAGGCACATAGACACGGATCGCCAGCGAGCCAGAGCATCGAGGTATCTGCCGTTCCTCGATCTTGCCGATTTGGACCCCCTTGATGTCCACTGCCTGAGCAAGGCGCAGCATGGCTTGGCGCATGTGGGGCGCTGTCGGGTCGAAATCGGCAGCGGGCAGCGTGCCGGCCGCCAGCATGTCCAGAATCCTCTTCGCCTGTCGATCGAGCGCCATAATGAGATCGGATATGTGACACAAGTCCGTGCTTGGAGACTCGCGCGCGGCGCTAG
>DATCBZ010000299.1:0-2621 GCA_036511555.1 Steroidobacteraceae bacterium | reverse complement strand
CACGATGCCAAAAGTGGCAAGGCCACCTTGGGCAACGACGGCGAGCGCTGCGCGCACCGCGGCCTGAAACGCACCGACGTCGCGGATCACATGGTCTGCAGGGAGCACGAGTAGGGTCGGGTCGACAGCGCCAGCGGCGATCTTGAGCGCAGCGTGAGCCGCAAGGGCAATCGCAGGCGCGGTATTGCGCCCGAACGGTTCGAGCACGATGGCACTCGGCCGGACCTCAAGCTGTCGCAGCTGCTCGGCCACGAGGAATCGATGTGCGTCCGTACAGACGACGATGGGCGGGCTCGCCTCGAGCCCCTCCAAGCGCAGAGCCGTATCCTGCAGCATGGTTCGATGACCGGTAAGCACTAGAAGCTGTTTCGGGTAGAGCTCGCGCGACAGTGGCCACAGCCGCGTTCCGGCACCTCCGGAGAGAATGACTGGGATTAGCATGCCGTCACTTGCAGGTCTCTCAAGCGGGCGGCGCCGCTTTGCCGCGGCCGATCGCGTAGTAGGTGAACCCGAAGCGGGCCACCATTCCCGGATCATAGAGATTGCGCCCGTCGAAGATCACGGGAGTGGTCAGAAGTTCCTTCAGGCGTTCGAAGTCAGGGCTTCTGAACTCCTGCCACTCGGTCACAATCGCAAGCGCATCCGCGCCGTCAGCGGCTTCGTAGGCGCTTTTACAGACAATGAGGTCGGCGCGCTCGCCGTAAATGCGGACCGCCTCACTCAACGCCACCGGATCGTAGACCCGGACCCGCGCCCCCGCCCTCCACAGCATATCGATGATCGTTCTCGCCGGTGCTTCACGCATGTCATCGGTATTGGGCTTGAATGCGAGTCCCCACAGCGCAATCGATTTGCCCCGCAAATCTGCGCCAAAATGCTGGTGCATCTTATGAACCAGAACTTCCTTTTGGCGGCGGTTCACTGATTCGACGGCGAGCAAGATCTCGGGCTCATGACCACTGCCACGTGCCGAGCGCACCAGCGCCTGCACATCCTTTGGAAAGCACGATCCGCCGTAGCCTGTGCCCGGATATATGAAGCTATAGCCGATCCTGGGATCTGAGCCAATGCCGATGCGCACCTTCTCGACATCCGCGCCACAGCGCTCGGCAATGTTCGCAAGCTCATTCATGAAGCTGATCTTGGTTGCGAGCATCGCGTTGGCCGCGTATTTCGTGAGTTCCGAGGAGCGGATATCCATCACGATGAGCCGGTCGTGGTTACGCGTGAACGGCTCATACAAGGCGCGCATGAGCTCCTGGGTGCGCGGATTTTCGGTGCCGATCACCACGCGATCAGGCTTCATGAAATCCTGGATGGCGACGCCCTCCTTCAGGAATTCAGGATTCGAGACGACGTCAAACTCAAGGCTCGTGCCGCGCGCGGCGAGCGCCGCATCAATCTCAGTGCGAACTTTGTCGGCCGTCCCAACCGGCACCGTGGATTTGGTGACCACAACCGCGTATTGCTGGCGGTGGGTGCCGATGGTGCGCGCCACGGCCAGGACATAGCGCAGATCTGCCGAGCCGTCCTCATCCGGGGGAGTGCCGACGGCGATGATCTGAAACAGGCCGTGACTGACCCCGGCCAAGGCATCCGTGGTGAACTCGATTCGGCCCGCCTCGGCATTGCGCTTGATCAGCGCATCCAGGCCGGGCTCATGGATCGGTATCTCGCCGCGTTTCAGACGCTCGATTTTGCCGGCATCGACATCGACGCATACGACATGGTTGCCGACTTCGGCAAGACAGGCACCCGTAACCAGACCAACGTAGCCGGAGCCGAAGATCGTAACGCGCATGGGCAGAAATCTAGCTAAAAGACGAAGCGGCCGCAGAGCCTAGAGTAAGGCAGGGCCAGGCTCAAGCGAGCGAATCACCGAGCGTGATGTGGTTCAGCTCCCGCGCTCGACCGGGCCCTTACTCCCCTCGGCGAGCCGCCGCTTTGCTATGAAGTCCGTCACCTTTCCATCATCGGTAGCCTTGCGTTCATCGTCGACACCGGCCAGGGTCTTCTCCGCCCAGACGTAGTCGCGGATATCGTGCGTTTGGCGGTATTCGGCGACGGCCTCACACAGAATCCCCACCGAGCGCCGGCAGTCGAAGCTGGCAAGGGCGATGAGAAGCTCGTTCAGCAGCTGCTGCATCCGCTCCCACGGCAGGGAATGTTCCATGGCACGCATGATCATCGGATGGTCCGTTCCGGTGATGTTGCTGCCAATCAGGAGCTCCTCGAAGAGCTTTTCAGCCGTGCGCAGACCGGTGTAGGTGATCTCGATGTCGCCGTCGGGGTTGGCCGCATCGCGCACCGTGAGACCCATGAGGTTAATCATGCGTCGCGCGAGGTCGTCGATCAGCACGGGCCGGCCCATGTCGAGAACGAACACATCCCCGCCCTTCGCCATAGCGCCCGCCTGGATCACGAGCTGTGCGGCTTCGGGAATGGTCATGAAATAGCGGATGACGTCCGGGTGCGTCACGGTAACCGGCCCGCCCTCACGTATCTGCTTCTTGAAGAGCGGCACGACAGAGCCGGAGGACGCAAGGACGTTGCCGAACCGCACCATGCAAAAGCGCGTGGTCGTCGTGCGCTCCTGCAACGCTTGCAGTACGAGCTCCGCG
>DATCBZ010000298.1:0-6898 GCA_036511555.1 Steroidobacteraceae bacterium | reverse complement strand
CGTGCAGGCGCTCGCCGCCGACGGCGCCAAGGGCGCCAACACGCTTTCTGATTTGGTGGGCGCGCTGCGCGCGCCGCGCGTGATATGGCTCATGGTGCCGGCGGCAATCGTCGACAAAATATTGGGCGAGCTGCATCCGCTGCTGCAGAAAGGCGACATCATCATCGACGGCGGCAACTCCTACTATCACGATGATCTGCGCCGCGCCCAAGCCCTGAAAGCCTCCGGCATTCATTACGTCGACGTCGGCACGAGCGGCGGCGTGCTCGGGCTCGAGAAGGGCTTCTGTCTCATGATTGGCGGAGAGAACGAGGTCGTGACGCATCTCGAACCGATCTTCGCATCGCTCGCACTGGGGGGGCGCGCGAAGGGCGACAGCACCTCGAGCAGCGCCTCGCGCGGCTACCTGCACTGCGGTCCGGTTGGCTCCGGACATTTTGTGAAGATGGTTCACAACGGCATCGAATACGGGCTCATGGCCGCCTACGCCGAGGGCCTCAATATTCTCAAGCACGCCGATGCGGGGCTCGCCTCGCGCACCGTCGATGCCGAGACCGCGCCGCTGTCCCATCCCGAGTACTTTCAATACACGCTTGATACCGCGGCGATCGCCGAGGTGTGGCGCCACGGCAGCATCATCTCCTCGCAGCTTCTGGATTTGACCGCGGCGGCATTGACGGGCGATCCGACCCTGAAGAATTTCGCGGGCAAAGTGTCCGATTCGGGGGAGGGCCGCTGGACCATTCAGGCTGCAATCGAGGAGGGCGTGCCGGCCCACGTGCTCAGCGCCGCGCTCTACTCGCGCTTTGACTCGCGCGGCAACGCCGAGTTTGCAAGCAAGCTGCTCTCCGCCATGCGTCTTGGCTTCGGCGGCCACCACGAGAGTAAATCCGGATGACCGCACCTGCCTGCGATGCACTCGTGCTCTTTGGCGCCAGCGGCGATCTGTGCGCGCGCAAGATATTTCCGGCGCTGTATCATCTGTTCGGCCGCGGGCATTTGCAGGTTCCGGTGATTGGCGTGGCACGCGCCGGCTGGACGCGCGAGCAATTCATCGCGCATGTGCATGAGAGCCTGAAGACCTTCGTCAAAAACACTGACGCGGCGGTAGTCGAGCGCTTAGCGGCGCTCGTGCAGTACGTCGATGGCGACTATCGCCAGGCGCAGACCTTCACGGTGTTGCGCAAGGCCCTGGGCGCAGCAAAATTGCCGCTTTTCTATCTCGCCATTCCGCCCCTGATGTTTCCGGTGGTGCTTGATCACCTCGGCAGTTCCGGTGCCGCCAACGGCGCACGCGTGGTGGTGGAAAAACCCTTTGGACGCGATCTGGATTCCGCACGCGCGTTGAACCGAACCCTCCTTAAGCTCTTTCCGGAGTCATCCATCTTTCGCATCGACCACTACCTCGGCAAGGAGCCGGTGCAGAACCTTTTGTATTTCCGTTTTGCGAATGCGTTTCTGGAGCCGGTCTGGAACCGCAATTACGTCGCCAGCGTCCAGGTCACCATGGCGGAGAAGATTGGCGTCGAGGGGCGCGGCGGTTTCTACGAGGAAGTCGGCGCGATTCGCGATGTGGTGCAGAATCATTTGCTGCAGATCGTCGCGTTTCTCGCCATGGAGCCGCCCGTCGACAGCAAGGGCGAGTCCATGCGCGATGAGAAGGTGAAGGTGCTGCGCGCCGTGCGACCGCTTGATGAAGCGCACCTCGTGCGCGGGCAGTATCGCGGCTACCGCCAGGAGCCGGGCGTTGCAGCGCAATCCAATGTTGAGACCTATGCCGCGCTGCGCCTGTCGATTGACTCGTGGCGCTGGAATGGCGTGCCCTTTTATCTGCGCGCCGGCAAGAGCCTGCCGGTCGGGGCGACGGAGGTGGTGGTGGATCTGAAGGCGCCGCCCGCGCAGGTGTTTGACAACGTTGCTGCGGATGCGCCGAACCATCTGCGCTTTCGCTTAGGGCCCGATGTTGCGATCGCACTTGGCGCACGCACCAAAACCGCCGGCGTGCGCATGCTGGGACATCCGGTCGAGCTTTTTGTGGCTCAGCAGCAGGGCGAGGCGATGGAAGCGTATGAGCGCCTGATCGGGGATGCGCTGGCAGGGGATGCCTCGCTGTTCGCGCGACAGGATGAGGTGGAAGCCGCCTGGGCCATCGTCGATCCGATCCTGGGTACGAGCACGACGAGCCTCAACGACTACGCGCAGGGCAGCTGGGGTCCGGCGGCCGCCGATGCCATCATTGAAGGCCCGTGCGGCTGGCACGACCCGGGCGAGGACCCGCACGGCTGGACCCGTTCCTGCGCCTAGCGCGCGTCGGCATCTACTGCTGCAGGGCCTCGCTGTCCGCCCACACGTGCACCGCGCGGCAGCATTCCACCGCGCGCCAGGCGGTGAGCGTCGGATCGCGCGCCGCGAGCCGGGCCAGGGCCGGAATCTTATCCGCACCCGCGACGACGAAGACGATCTCATCGACCGTCGCGAGGAAGTCCGGAGTCACGCTGACGGCGGTGCGGCCGTCGGGGCGCTGCACGGCAATCGCCAGATGCTTGCGTGCGGCCTCAAGGTCTGCGCTCTTGAAGAGCGAGGCCGTGTGACCGTCGGCGCCCAGGCCCAGAAGCCCAAGCCGCACGGTAATGGCTGCATCGATGAGGCCCTGCAGGCGCTCCTCATAGTCTTGTGCGGCCGCGGTGAGAGGCAGCTCGGTGCGCACCCGCAGCACCTGCGCGCTTGGCAGCGCAAGCGCTGCCAACAAGGGCTGCGAGAGCCGGAAGTTACTGGCGTCGGAGGTTGACGGCACGTGTCGTTCGTCGGAGTAAAGCACCCGCAGGCCGCGTGCAGCCTGCACGTTGCGTTGGGCGAGTAGTGCGAAGGCGGGGCCGGGCGTTGTGCCGCCGGAGAGCATGATGGCGCTATCTGCCCCGTCGGCTGCGGCGCGGGCCAGGCGCTCGGCGAGCGCCACATCAAGCGCCGCGCGTGAGGCGAAGCGCCGCATTTTGATGTCGGGACCCACGGTGATGGGCATCAGTTTGCCTTTTTTATCGCTCAGCGCTCGCCGGCGGTTCAGTGACGCGCGCGTGCAGGTCGAGCGTTTGCCGGCCGCGCAGACAGCGAATCGTCAGTGTCCTTCCGGGACTGCTCGCCGCGATGCTCGCGATCGTCTGCTGCGCGCTCGGGAGCGGTTTGCCGTCAATGGCGATCAATATATCGCCTGCCTGCAGGCCCGCCTGCTGCGCGGGACTGCCGACGTAGAGATTGGAGATCAGCACTCCGCCGTGCGCGAGCCCGAGCTGCGCCGCCTGCGCATCGCTGACGTCCTCCGGCACGATGCCGATCCAGCCGCGGATCACCCGGCCGTGCGCGACGATGTCGTTCAGGACGCCGCGCACGAGGTTGACCGGAATGGCAAAGCCGATGCCTTCGACGCCGAGGTTCTTCGCGACAATGGCGGTGTTGATGCCGATCAATGCGCCGCTCGTGTCGATGAGCGCGCCGCCGGAGTTGCCGAAGTTGATGGCGGCATCCGTCTGGATGAAATCCTCGAAGGTTGCAATGCCCAACTGCTCGCGTCCCGTGGCGCTGACGATGCCGTGCGTGACCGTCTGTGAGAGACCGATCGGATCGCCGATCGCGAGCACCACATCGCCGACGCGCAAGCGATCGGAGCGGCCGAAGCTTACGACCGGCAGCGGCGTCAGATCGATCTGCAGCACGGCAAGATCCGTGTCCGGGTCGCGACCGACGAGCTTGGCATCGGCGACGCGCCCGTCCGCGAGTTGCACCTTGATGGAATCGGCATTGGCGATGACATGATGATTGGTGACGATGTGGCCGAGCGTGTCGACGATGACGCCGGAACCCAAGCTGCGCTCCACTCTTTGGCGGTAGCGCGGCAGGAAATTGCCGAACAGCTGATCAAGCCCCGAGGGGGCGACGCGCTCGGTGACGAGGCGCGCGGTATAGACATTGACGACCGCCGGGGCGGCGCGCACGACGGCGTCGGCGTAGGTGACGTGTCCGGCGATCGGCGCCGTGGGGGCAGAGGCGAGAATCGGCGCGGCAAGCTCGCGATGATTCAGCAACTGCGGGCGGAGTGCGACGATGACGAAGGCGAGCGCGAGGCCACCGACGACCCAGCCGATGATGAACGTGAGCCAGCGCGACATTTTTAAGTCATCACCTTGTTTGTCATGAACAGCGCGCGCCGCTGGCGCGCAATCGAAGACCGTTATCGTTCGTGTATACTAAATCACATCGCCCCCGCTGGCCGTAGGCTGCATCCTGCGCGCCTGCCCGTGCACTGGATGTGGGCGCGAAAGTACGGGTGGATTTAAGTCGGACGCAAGCGGGAGAGCCACTCGATGGCTGGTGATGTTCTGATCGACGACAGTCAGGTCGACAAGAGTCGACGTGTGTTTTTAACGGCGGCGACGGCCACCACCGGTGCCATCGGGGTCGCCCTGGCGATGGTGCCGTTCGTGGCGTCGTGGTTGCCGTCGGAGCGCGCACGCGCCTTTGGCGCCCCGACCTCCCTTGACCTGACAAAGCTTGAACCGGGCCAGATGGTCGTGCCCATCTGGAGGAAGCAGCCGATCTATGTCGTGCGCCGCACGCCGCAAATGCTCGCAACCCTTACGAATCACGATGACCGTCTGAAGGATCCGACTTCGGCGAACTCCGACCAGCCGCCTTATGCGAAGAACGTCGATCGCGCGAGGAAGCCTGAATTTCTGGTGCTGATCGGGATCTGTACGCATTTGGGCTGCCTGCCGAAGGCGCGGTTCGAGGCGGCGATTCCGGAGCTCGGGGCGGACTGGCCCGGCGGATTCTTCTGTCCGTGCCACGGCTCGCGCTTTGATCTGTCCGGGCGCGTGTTCGACGGCTCGCCGGCTTCTGTGAATCTGCGCGTGCCGCCGTACACGTTTGAGGGCGAAGAGACGCTCGTCATTGGCATCGATAACGCGAACCCAAAGGGAGCGGCGTGATGACACCGGCAATCCCGCCCGCCGCGCCGCCGGCCAAGCCTGCGCGTGGCATCGTCGCCTGGCTCTACAAGCGCTTTCCGATACAGGAGTTTTTGTCGGAGCAGCTGACGGGCTACTACGCGCCGAAGAACTTCAACATCTGGTATTTCTTTGGCTCGCTCGCGCTCGTCGTGCTGGTGCTGCAGATCGTGACCGGCATATTCCTCACGATGTTCTACAAGCCGGGCGAGGCGACCTCGTTCGATTCGATCGAGTTCATCATGCGCGAAGTGCAGTGGGGATGGCTTATCCGCTATCTGCACTCAAGCGGGGCGTCGCTCTTCTTCATCGTCGTCTACCTGCACATGTTCCGCGCCATGCTGTACGGCTCGTACAAGACGCCGCGCGAGCTTCTGTGGCTGATCGGCATGCTGGTGTATCTTGCCTTGATGGCCGAGGCGTTTTTCGGTTACGTGCTGCCGTGGGGCAACATGTCCTTCTGGGGCGCACAGGTGATCGTGAACCTGTTCGGCACCATTCCAGTCATTGGCGCGGGGCTCGTGGAGTGGATCCGCGGGGACTACGGCATCGCCGATGCGACCTTGAACCGCTTCTTCGCCCTGCACGTGGCCGCCGTGCCGCTTGCGATACTGTTGCTTGTGATGCTGCACCTGGTTGCGCTCCGGCGCACCGGCTCCAACAATCCCGACGGCATTGAGATCAAGGCGCGCGTCGGCGCCGACGGTCACCCGCTCGACGGCATTCCGTTTCATCCCTACTACACGGTCAAGGACATCGTTGGCGTCGCGGTGATGCTCGTGATGCTCGCGATCGTCGTGTTCTTCGTGCCCAGCTTCGGTGGCCTGTTTCTCGAGGGGCCGAACTTCGAGCCCGCCAATCCCCTCTCCACCCCCGAGCACATCGCCCCGGTGTGGTACTTCACGCCCTATTACGCAATCCTGCGCGCGGTGCCGGATCAGCGCCTGGGCGCATTACTCATGTTCCTTGCGGTGGCGCTGTTTCTCGTCTTGCCGTGGCTTGATCGCTCGCCGGTGAAGTCGATGCGCTACCGCGGCCCGCTGTCACGCACGGCGCTGGCACTGTTTGCGATCGCCTTTGTGACGCTGGGTTATCTGGGGCTGCAGCCGGCGGAAGGCCGCTACGTGATCATGGCGCGCATTTTCGCGGTGATCTATTTTGGCTACTTCCTGCTCATGCCGTGGTACTCGAAGATTGACAAGGTGAAGCCGGTGCCCGAGCGAGTGACCTTTCATGCGCACGGCTAAGAGCGCGCATCTCCTCGTCGTTCTGCTCGCGGCAAGCGCCCTGTGCGGCGCGGCGGAGGAAGCGGCGCCGCGCGCGGGCGCTGACTGGGCAAGCTGGCACGCCGATGACGACGTCGGCAATACGGCCTCCCTGCAGCGCGGCGCGCGCGATTTTCAGGCCTATTGTTCCGGCTGCCACTCGCTCAAATATGAGCGCTACTCGCGCATGGCCGCGGACCTGAAGCTCTCGCCGGAGGAGCTGCAGCAGTATCTGCAGCCGCCGGGCACCAAGCCTGCGGATTACATGGTGACCAATATGCCGGCCGCGGATGCTGCGACCTGGTTCGGCAAGACTCCGCCTGATTTGTCGCTCATGGCGCGCGCCCGCGGCACCGATTACCTGTACCAGTTTCTGAAGACGTTCTACCTTGACCCGGCAACCCCAAGCGGCGTCAATAACCTGCGCCTGCCGACGACTGCCATGCCGGCGGTGCTCTCATCGCTCGAGGGGCTGAAGCGCGCCGTCTACAAGGATGAGCAGAAGCCCGCTGCAGACGGCAAGTCCACTACCGAGCATGTGTTCGATCATTTCGAAACGGTGGCGCCGGGGCATCTGAGTCCCGCCGAGTACGACCGGTTCGTGCACGACACCGTCAACTTTCTCGACTATGTGGG
>DATCBZ010000297.1:0-11116 GCA_036511555.1 Steroidobacteraceae bacterium | reverse complement strand
CGCAGATCATGCGTCACGACGATGAGACTCGTGCCGCGCTCGCGGTTGAGCTCGAGCATCAATGCGAACACCTGGGCGGCGTTAACGCCGTCAAGATTGCCGGTGGGCTCATCCGCGAGCACTACACGCGGCTCGGTCACGAGTGCGCGCGCGACCGCCGCGCGCTGCCGCTCACCGCCCGACAGTTCATGCGGCCGATGCTCGAGGCGGTCGCTTAAGCCCACGCGCTGCAGCAACGCGCGTGCTTTGGCGCGCGCCTCGGCAACGTGCAGGCGCCGGATCAGGAGCGGCATGGCCACGTTTTCAAGCGCGGAGAATTCGGGCAGTAGATGGTGAAATTGATAGACGAAACCAAGTGCGCGATTGCGCAGCGTGCCGCGCTCCTTCTCATTCAGATCATGAATGTCGCGACCATCGACTCGAACCTCCCCGGAGGTCGGCCGATCAAGTCCACCGAGGATTTGCAGTAGGGTCGTCTTGCCGGACCCCGACGCGCCGACGATTGCGATCCGCTGCCCGGCGCCGACGCTAAGCGTGACGCCGCGCAGCACCTCCAGCGTCTCCGGGCCCTGGCGGAAACTCTTGTAAACATCAGCCGCCACTAATACCGCATCAATCATGTCGCAGCGCCTCCGCAGGGGTCGTGCGTGCAGCGCGCCACGCCGGGTACACGGTCGCGAGCACACACAGTAAAAAGGCTACGCAGCAAACCCGCAACACATCGAGCTCCTCGACGTACGCAGGCAGCTCGCTCATAAAATACACGCGCGCATCCAAAAACTGCGTGTGCAGCACCTGCTCCAAGAACGCTACCAGCGTCTGCAGATTGTGCGCGATGAGAATGCCCAACGCTGCGCCGCAGAGCGTGCCGGCAAGGCCTATCAAGACACCCTGTACCGCAAACGTCGCCAGGATATTGGCCGGGCCTGCGCCGAAAGTGCGCAGAATCGCGATATCAGTCTGCTTCTCCTTGACGATCATGACGAGCGTTGCAACGATGTTGAACGCGGCAACCGCCACCAGCATTAGGAGGATGACGAACAGCATGGATTTGGTGATCTCGATCGAGCGGAAAAAATTGGCGTGGTCGTGCGTCCAGTCACTGACATAAAAGCCACCGCCCAGGGCAAGCGCAAGCGCCCGCACCGTCTCCGGTGCACGCTGCGGGTCGGCAAGCGCCAGACGAATGCCACTCACCCGATCGCCCAAATGATAAAGGCGTGCCGCATCACTCAAATGCACGAGCGCAAGCCCGCGATCGAACTCATACATGCCTGACTCAAACAGACCCACCACTTGGAAGCGACGCATGCGCGGGACCACACCGGTGGGCGTCGCCGTACCTTCAGGCGCGACCAGCACCACCGAATCGCCGACCTTCGCGTCAAGCTCGTGCGCAAGCGCCGTGCCGAGAATGATGCGGTACTGACCTGCCTCCAGGTCGTCGAGGTTTCCTTGCGTGATGTGCTGAGCAAGTCCCGTTGCGTGGCGCTCCTCCTGCGGCAATACCCCGCGAATTCCTGCACCGGTGATCCGCTGCCCGTGCGAGAGCATGGCCTGCTCGTCAATGTAGGGCACTGCGGCGAGTACCCCGGGCCTTTTCAACGCAGCGCTGCGCGCCGCGCGCCAGTCGCTGAGTGCCCCGTCAAGTCCCGACAGCGTCGCGTGCGCCGTAACGCTCAAGATCCGCGTGCGCAACTCGCGCTCAAAACCGTTCATGACCGACAGCACCACGATTAAAGTTGCGACCCCTAGCGTCAAGCCGAGCACCGAAATCAGCGCGACAAAGGACACAAAGCCGCGCCGATGCGCGGAGCGCAGATAGCGCGTGCCGATAAGCCATTCGTAGCCGAGTGTCACCGGCGCACTATTCGTAGCGAAGTGCTTCGGCGGGCGCGGTATGCGCCGCGCGCAAGGCGGGATACAGCGTCGCAAATCCCGTCAGCATGAGCGCCGCGAAGCCGATCCAACCCACATTGGACCACTTCAGATCCGAGGGGATGCTGGTCGTGTAGTAGACATCCGCATCCATGATGTGAAAGCGGAACGTGTGCTCCAAGAACGGCACGATATGGTCGACGTTCACGGCAAGCGCAACGCCCAGCGCCACCCCGAGAAGTACGCCAAGCCAGCCGATAACGAGTCCCTGCGTGATGAAGATCCCCATGACGCGCCGTGGCGATGCGCCGAAGGTGCGCAATATTGCGATGTCGGTGCGTTTGTCCGTGACCACCATGACGAGCATCGCGACGATGTTGAACGCAGCCACGGCAACGATCAGCAGCAATATGAGCGCCATCATCGTCTTCTCGATCCGCACGGCACGAAAATAAGCGGCGTGATCGACCGTCCAGTCAATGACTTCGAAGCCGGCCGGCAGCGCGGCGCGGATGCGCGCGGCGACCGCTGGGGCGGCAAATGCATCCTTGCAGCGAATGCGCAATCCCTGCGCGCCCTGCACGCTGGGAGCAAGCGCGCGCACGTCTTCTATATGCGCGAACACCAGCGTTGCGTCGTCATCCTGAAATCCTACCTCGAAGGTCCCAGCCACCGTGAGTTGACGCAGCGCCGGCGTCGGTGCGCCGGCGGCGTCCACGGTCGGAATGAGCATCGTGATGGTGTCGCCCAGAATCACGCCGAGCCGCTGTGCAATGAGCGCGCCGACGATGACGCGGTTGCTGCCAGCGACAAGGTCCGCGAGGTGTCCTTCCGTGACTGCGCGGCCGATATCATTGACGTCGCGTTCGGACTTCGGATCGATCCCGCGCAGCACCACCGGCAGCATCTCCGGCGTGCGCACCGCAAGCGCCTGCAACTCGACGTAGGGCGCAACCCCGACCACACCCGGGAGCGCGCGCACGCGCTCGCGCATGCGTTGCCATTCATCCTGGGTCGGTGTGCCAGGCGCTGCGTTCGGCAGCGCGACCACGCGCGCATGCGCGCCGAGTGACAGCAGCCGATCGCGCAGTTCATCCTCAAATCCGTTCATCACTGATAGAATCACGATCAGGGCGGCGACCCCGACGCAGACGCCGACGAGGGACGCCCAGGTGATGAAAGAGACAAAGAATTTGCGGGTGCGGGCGCGGACATAGCGCAGCCCCACGAAGATTGATAGTGGGTGAAACATGCTCGCGCGGCGCGCGTCCTTCAAGGCAGGCGATGGCGGTAATTTAAGCACAGTTAGGCGCAGCGCCTGCGCAGAATCAGACCTGTGTCACAAATCAGCCTGCGCACGGCGGCGGCGCCTTTGACAGACTGTCCCGCATGCGTTAGTCAGGTGCATCCGGTGAAGGAGTTCGATTATGAAAGTCCGCTATATCGCTGCTCTTATGTGTGGCTTCGGCGCTGCCGGTGCGGCCTACGCCGATACCGTCGTCGTCAATGACCAGGTCATGGTGCGCGACTCCGCTGTCCCCCGGCCCGCCCGTGGCAGCACAATGACGAGCGTCGAGGCTAAATTCGGCGCCCCTACCACGCGTCATCCGACGGTCGGAGTGCCGCCAATTACGCGCTGGGACTACGCCGGATTTTCGGTTTTCTTTGAAAAGGATCGCGTCATCCACGCGGTCGTCACGAGCGGCTAGCGACACCTCCAGCGGCCGGCGCGTTGCGACGCGCCCTTGCGATCATTCCCCGGCCCGGTAAAGTGCCGCGTTCTCGCGGCGCGCGCCGGCTTGGGAATCGATCGTGTCACTGCTGAAACCACCGGTACCTACCCGCAATGAACGCCATGTTGAGTGGCGTCAGCTGTACGGCAGCGCTGCGGCGCTCGCGCTTGCCGAAGCCGCACGCTCCGATGAGCACCTGTACGTCATCATCGCAGCCGATGCGCGCGAGCTTGAGCGCCGACGCGCCGAGCTACGCTTCTTTGCAGGCCCACGGCTGTCGCTTTTCACGCTGCCTGACTGGGAGGTGTTGCCCTACGATCTCTTTTCACCGCACCCGGACATCACCTCCGAACGCCTGCGTACCCTGTTCGCCTTGCCACAGGAACGCAGCGGCTGCCTGATCGTTGCGGCCGACACCCTGATCCAGCGCCTGCCGCCGCCCGCATACGTGCAAGGGCGTGCCTTTGAGCTCAACAAAGGCGATCGCTTCGCTTTGCCGGAGTTTCGCAGCCGCCTCATCGAGGCGGGCTATGCAAGCGTCGGCCAAGTCACAAGTCCCGGTGAGTTCGCGGTGCGCGGCTCGCTGCTTGATGTGTTCCCGATGGGCTCGGATACGCCGCTGCGAATCGATCTGTTCGACGATGTGATCGAGGCCATTCGCCGCTTCGATCCGGAGACGCAACGCTCGCTCGATGCGCTGCAGCGGATACGCATGCTGCCGGCGCGTGAAATGCCGCTCGATGCGGATGGGGTGCGCATGTTCCGCCGCCGCTTCCGTGCGCGCTTCGAGGGTGAGCCGACGCAGTCGGGTATCTATCGCGGTGTCAGCGAGGGCTTGGCACCGGCAGGAATTGAATTTTACCTGCCGCTGTTCTTTGAGAGCACGGCGATGCTCTTTGACTACCTGCCGAAGAACGCGATTCTGGTGCGCGATACGACGCTGACGGGCGCGCTGGCGCGCAATTGGCAGGATATCGAGAGCCGTTACGAGGCGCGCCGCCACGACATCGAGCGGCCCATCCTCGCACCGCACGAGCTTTTCGTGAATCCCGCCGACATCGAGTCGCAGCTGGCAAGCTTCGCAACGATCGAGATCAATAGTTTCAAGGTGGATCTTGAAACTACGGCAGCGCGCAACAGCGTACACAATTTCCCCACCGCCGCACCGCGCGCGCTGCGCATCGATACGCACGCGTCCAAACCATTCGCGGCGCTCGAGGGCTTCCTCGGCCAATTTGACGGCCGCGTGCTGCTCGCCGCCGATTCGCCCGGCCGACGCGAAGTGCTGCACGAGATGCTGCGCGCAGCGGACTACAGCGTAACGCCGGTTGACGGCTGGGATGAGTTTGCAAGTGGCGCCGCGCGACTCGCGCTCACGGTTGCGCCTGATCTCGAGGGGCTGACGTTGAGTGCACCGCCAATAGCGGTCGTCTCCGAAGCGCAGCTATTTGGTGCACGGGCCCGCCAGGAGCGGCGCCGCAAGCGCGCGGCAACTGATCCCGAAGCCATCCTGCGCGATCTGCAGGACCTGAATCCCGGCGCTCCCGTGGTCCATGAGGAATACGGAGTCGGGCGCTACGTCGGGCTGCAGGCGATGGACGTCGCCGGTCAGCGCGGCGAGTTTCTGGTGCTCGAGTATCGGGACGGCGACCGCGTCTACGTGCCGGTGCAGTCGCTGCACCTTATTACACGCTACACCGGGGCGGCGCCGGATAGCGCACCGCTGCACAAACTTGGCACCGACCAATGGGCGCGAGCGAAAAAGCGCGCCGCACAGCAGATTCGCGATGTCGCCGCCGAACTCCTTGATCTGTACGCGCAGCGGCGCGCACGCCAGGGGCTGAAGATCGCAACTCCGGAGCTTGAGTATCAAAGCTTCGCCAATACCTTCCCGTTCGAGGAAACCGACGATCAGGCCGAAGCCATCAGCCAGGTGCTCGCAGATCTTGCCAGCGCACGGCCCATGGACCGGATCATCTGCGGCGATGTCGGGTTCGGGAAGACCGAGGTTGCTATGCGTGCCGCCTTCGTCACCGTGCAGTCGGGCAGACAGGTCGCGCTACTGGTGCCGACCACCCTCCTTGCACAGCAGCATCTCACCAACTTCAAAGATCGCTTCGCCGATTGGCCGGTGCGCATTGAGTCGCTGTCGCGTTTTGGCTCCGGACGCGAGACGCTGGCGACTTTGCAGGCAATCGAGGAAGGCAAAGTTGACATCGTCATTGCGACCCATCGTCTGCTGCATGCGCATGCGCGCTTCAAGGACCTGGGCCTCATCGTGATCGATGAGGAACATCGCTTCGGTGTGCGTGACAAAGAGCGCCTGCAGGCGCTGCGCGCCGAGGTGCACGTACTTACGCTGACCGCGACCCCCATTCCGCGCACTCTCAACATGGCGTTGGGAGGCCTGCGCGATTTATCGCTCATTACCACGCCGCCGGCCGAACGACTTGCGATCAAGACGTTCATCATCGAATGGCACGGGCCGACGCTGCGGGAAGCGGCCTTACGCGAGTTACGCCGCGGCGGCCAGATCTATTTCGTGCACAACGAGGTGCGCAGCATCGAGAAGATCGCAGCGGACGTGCAGGCCCTCGTTCCCGAAGCAAACGTGCGCTGGGCGCATGGGCAAATGCGCGAACGCGATCTTGAGCAGCTCATGGTGGATTTCTACCATCGGCGCTTCAACCTGCTCGTCTGCACGACGATCATCGAAAGCGGTATCGATGTACCGACCGCAAACACCATCATGATCAACCGCGCCGACCGCATGGGCCTTGCACAGCTGCATCAGCTGCGCGGCCGCGTCGGCCGCTCGCACCACCGCGCCTACGCGTATCTCATTGCCCCGCCGCGCGCGGCGCTCTCCGCCGACGCCAACAAGCGCCTCGAGGCCATAGAGTCCATGGAAGAGCTGGGCGCAGGCTTCGTGCTCGCAACTCACGATCTTGAAATCCGCGGCGCGGGTGAACTTCTGGGCGAGCAGCAAAGTGGTCAAATGACCGAAATCGGACTTGCGCTGTATCTGGACATGCTCGAGCAGGCGGTGCGCGCCCTTAAGGAGGGTCGAGAACCGGCACTGGATCGGCCGCTCGCTGCGGACACGGAGGTGGAATTGCGCCTGCCGGCGTTCATCCCCGATACCTACATCGCCGATGTGCACGTGCGTCTGTCACTCTATAAACGCATCGCCGCATCCCACGACGAGAGCGCGCTTGATGAACTCACCGCCGAAATCATTGATCGCTTTGGTATCTTGCCGCCGAGCGGGCAACACTTGTTGCGGATCGCGCGTCTGAAACTCATTGCCCGCGCGCTTGGGATCCGGCGCCTCGACCTGGGTCCACAAGGCGGCTACGTGCTCTTCGAAGAGACCAACCATGTCGATGCGGCGGCGGTGGTGCGCATGATTCAGAAAAACGCGCGGGAGTATCGTCTGGAAGGTTCACTGCGGTTGCGCGTTGCGCAGGCGCTGCCGACGGAAGAGGCGCGTTTTAAATTTGCGGCGGAGCTTCTGAAGAGGCTCGGCAAGGGAAAATCGAGCTAGGCCGGCGAGCAGGTGCGGCGTCGGCGCCGCTCGCAGACGACGCGCCGCTGCGCGCCGCCTGGCTTGGGTTCGATTTAGCCGATCGTCATGATGGCTTCGGCCGAGGGGGCGCTGCGCGCACCGTTGGTCGCCGTCGTCGTCATGCTGAAGTAATACGTGCCGGCCGGCAGATCGCCCACGACGTAGGTGGTGAGCCCGGCGTTCGAAACCGTGATGGCGCTCGTATAGTTCTTCGACGTCGTACCGTAGCTGATCACATAGCCACCCAGGTCGGCGAGCGCTGAACCATCGGTATTCTGGGTCGGTGCGACCCACGATAACGTGGCACTGCCGGTGCTCGCGCCGACGGCGGCAACGGTGATCGAAAAGGGCGCCAGAGCAGCGCTCGACATGCCGTCACTCACCTGCACCACAATATTCTGAGTCACACCGACATCGGCGCTCGTCGGCGTGCCGCTGAGACGGCCGGTCGCGGCACTGAAAGTCGCCCACTTGGGCGCATCCGATATTGAGAACGTCAGAGTGGACTGATTGGGATCGGTGGCGCTCGGCTGGAAGCTATAAAGCTGACCGACCTTGGCGCTGGGGGCCGCGGCTCCTGAGATGAGCGGCGCCGTATCGCCCGTGCCCGGCGGATTGTTGATGACGCCGACAGGCGTCGTGACCGTGGTCGGCGGCTCCGTTGTGCCGTTGCCTACCCTGCCTGTAGTTGCTGAGACAACGCTGGGGGTTGCAGCCGCGGCGGCGACGGGCGCCGCGGTGGAATTGCTGGTCGCGGAATCTGTTGAGCCGTCAGACCCGCAGGCGGCGAGCGCAGCGGCTACGACGAGAACACCAACGAGCCGTCCATGGCGCAGGTTTACGAGATTTTTCATTTCCATTCTCCGATCTGTCACGAGCCATTGCGCTTGCGAGCCAGTCGGAGGGGCGGCCCTAGAGGGCGGCGAGGTCCGCTGCGCGCAGGGCGCTTAGGGACCGGTATTCAGGGAGGATGAGCCAGCCAATTGCAGCGAAGCTACGAGCATTCACGCCCGTCGATTCATAACGAGGTCACTTGGTGATCCCGGCAACCCCGCTGTCTTAGGCTGAGCCCTTAGACCGGAAGCTTTGCGTCCCCACCTTTCGATGGGTTTGCGATTCAAGGTGGCCAGTATCGGCCTGCCAAAAAGGAGCGCAATGTCTCCAGAGCCCGACGAGGTGCCGTGACAGCAGGCGCTCAATGAGCGCGTGGGTTGCATCGTTGTTGCCGCGTTTCCCGAATTGCACTCATCGCAGCCGTCCATATGCGTTAAATGGAACATTGAGAGGCTTATTCGCGAGACAAACCGACGCATGGCTGCAGCATTTCCCCAATGCCTCCTAAGTCGTCAACGATTTCAAAGACAAGCGCGGCGTCGCGTAACGCAGACGCGACGCACGGCGCGCGCACCGCTCGCTCTCAATGCCTCGCGCGAACTCACCGCGGCCGCCAAAATCTCCCGGTTTGATTGCCAAAACGGTGACGTGCCTCTCAATGACCTCAACTTGAATCTGTGCGGCCGCGCACGCTATCGCGCTCAAGTTGCCCGCAATCAAGGCGCCGGACGCGGTGCAAGCGGCCCTTGTCAAGGCACCTGCTGCTGCCGCCCGCCTCGTTTGCCACACTCGGGCGGCTTCTGAGAGTATCGCGGCATGAAATTCCGAAGTGCCGCCCTTGCCGTGTTCGTTGCGGCCACCGCCTGGCTGCCGGCGGCATCGCAGCAGCCGGCCCCAGCGACGGTGCCCGCCTACCACATCGAAATCATCATCTTTCGCGCCACCGCGGCCCAGGGCGGCACCGAGAATTGGGCGGCCGAAGCGGGCACGCGAAACTTCAGCAATGACAGCAGCGCCGATGAGGCGGGCGCGAGTGACACGCGCGAGGTCGGCCGCTTCCTGAAGGTTTTGCCCGCCGACCAGTTCCAGCTTGCGGACATTGAAAAAAGGCTGCGCGCGAGCGCGGGGTATGCGCCGCTTGCGCACGTCGCCTGGTCGCAAACAGCAAGTGCTTGGGGCACCCGTGCGGGGTTTCCGTTGCCGCGTCTCGGGGTCGATGTGCCCGGCTTGTCAGGCACGGTGGTGCTTGAGCGCGGTCAGTTCCTACATCTGGGTATGACGCTCGCCTATGCGCCCGCCAACCCGCCTGCAGGCCTAGGAGCCGCACCGGGTACGACATTTACGCTTAACGAGGGGCGCCGCGTGCGCTTTAACGAGCGCGCTTACTTCGATCACCCGGCCTTTGGCGTCATCGCGGTCGTGACACCGGTTGCAGGCACGCGGCCGAAGTCGCGCTAACTGCGCGGCGCGCGCCGTCTTATTTGAAGTCCACGGCCTCAGCCGTGACGACAATATTTTTGCCGCCCGCTTTGGCGCGCTTGAGGGCCGCACGGCAGGCATTCTCGAGCGCCGCCAGCGCCAGCTCCCGCGGCGGCACGAAGCTCGCAACGCCGGCGCTCACCGTGATGTAGCGCTCGACCGCGGCACGCGGGTGATGAATCAGAAGATCGCGCACCCGCTGCGCAACCACGCGCGCGTACTGGGAAGCCTGGTCCGCCGCATCGCCTTGCGTCAGCACGGCGAATGTGCCGCCGTCCCAGCGCCCGATGAGGTCGGCGCCGCGCCGGTAGGAGGTTGCAATCACACGCGCGACGCGGCGAATGCACGCATCGCCCGCCGCCTTGTCAAATGTCTCGTTGTAGGGCCCGAGATCATCGATGTCGAACAGCACGAGCCCGATTTCATGCGAATCGCGCTGCGCGACGAGCCAGTCGCGCTGCAGAAACTCCTCGAAATAAATGCGCGAGTTGAGTCCCGTCAAGCGGTCCTCGCGCAGCCACGGGGCAAGTCCGGCCCCGGTACGTTCGCCGGATTTTAAGCGTCCGCCGGCATCGCGGTGATAGCCGACCCAGTGCGTGACGGCACCCGCAGCATCCACAATAGGCTGAATGAATGACTCGTTCCAGAAGAGCGAACCGTCCGGGCGGTAATTGCGCAGCAGCGTACGGCACGGCAGCGCGCTTTGCAGCGACTCGCGCACTCGCTGGCGACTCTCCTGATCGCGGTCGGTGCCCTGCAGAATGCGCAGGTTCGAACCCAACAGAGCGCTTGCCGGATAGCCGCACAGCTGCGTAAATGCCGGGTTGAGATAGACGACCGGTAGATCCGCAGCCTTTGCATCGCAGATCACGATGCCCTCTGGGGCCGCCTCGACCATTTTGCGCCACATCTCGAGCGACCAGTTGATCATGCCGGCCCGGACTCAAGCTGCAGTGCCGGTGGCGCCATGGCTTGTGCCAATGCCGCGCGCGCTTGTTGCCACGGCAATGACGCCTGCAGTGCCGCAACGTCGAGCCCATCCCGGCCGCGCATTCTCACCAGCCGCAGCTGCGATGCCGGCTCGGGCTCGATCGCCAGTTTCTCAAGTAATCGGGTAACCCCTGCACGATTGTTGCAAACCGGCAGCATGTCGCAGCCGGCCGCGAGCGCAAGGCGCGCGCGTGTGACAATGTCGCCGGCACTTGCCGCGCCGCCCATCGACAAATCATCGCTGAACACGGCGCCCTGAAAGCGCAGCTCACCGCGCAAGATGTCCTGAATCCAGCGCACCGACAGGCTCGCCGGCAGCGCATCAACCGCGGGGTACACCACATGCGCCGCCATCACGGCGGCAAGATTATTGGCTACCAGGAGCCGATAGGGGGCAATGTCTTCCTGCAGATCTGCAAGCTCGCGCCGGTCGACCGGCAGTGCCAGATGCGAATCCACGACGACTGCACCGTGACCTGGAAAATGTTTGGCGGTCGCCGCCATGCCTGCATCGCGCATGCCGTGCGCGTAGGCGACGGTGAGTTGCGCCACGACCGCCGAGCGCTCATGAAAGGCGCGATCGCCGATAACCTCGCTTGCCCCATAGTCCAAATCCACGCACGGCGCAAACGAC
>DATCBZ010000296.1:0-3448 GCA_036511555.1 Steroidobacteraceae bacterium | reverse complement strand
GACGATGCCATCCGGAACTGCCTTGTGATAGGCCACGACGGATTTCACGCCTTCGATCCCCGCACGCTGCCTACACTGCTAACATGCGCACCCACTGGGTCATCCACGCACCAGCGTGACCCGCCGCAAGTCGTACCACTCGTTCATGCCTGCTGCACGGGGCAATTCCACAACAGAAGTCAGCACCAAGGCCGCAGGCATCGTCGGGCTCGCCGTCATGTGCAGCCGTGTCCTGGGCTTGATCCGCGAACAGATATTCGCGGCGCTGTTCGGCGGCGGTCGGGCGATGGATGCATTCACGGTCGCCTTTCGCACACCGAACTTGCTGCGCGATTTGTTCGCCGAGGGCGCGCTTTCCACCGCCTTTATTACCACCTTTTCCAAAACCATCGCGACCGATGGCGATGCTGCTGCGTGGCGTCTGGCGAACAAGGTCGCAACCCTCGCCGCAGTCGTGTTGAGCGCGCTCTGTGTGATTGGAGTCGCCATAGCGCCCTTGCTGGTCGCCTTGTTTGCGCCCGGATTCGACGCCGACAAGGCGCACCTGACCGTGGTGCTGGCGCGCATCATGTATCCGTTCATTCTGCTCGTATCGCTCGCGGCACTCGTGATGGGGATGCTCAACGCCAAACACGTCTTTGGCGTTCCGGCTATGGCCTCGAGCTTCTTCAATCTGGGTTCGATCGCCGGCGGGGTCCTCATCGGTCGCTGGCTCGATCCGCATTTCGGGCCGCGCGCCCTCGTTGGCCTTGCCATCGGCACTGTCATCGGCGGCGGCATGCAGCTTGCAGTGCAGCTGCCTTCGCTGGCAAAACTCGGCTACGTCTTTCGACCGGATTTCAAATGGCGCGATGGCGGCGTCAAGCAGATCCTGCGGCTCATGGGCCCCGCAGTCATTGCCGCAAGCTCAGTGCAGCTGAACGTGATGATCAACTCCATGTTCGCATCGACGCTGGGCGACGGACCCATTTTCTGGCTAGCGATCGCCTTTCGTCTCATGCAGCTGCCGCTCGGCGTGTTCGGGGTGGCCCTTGCGACCGTGACCTTGCCGGTCTTATCGCGCTTGGTCGCCTCCGGCGACCAGGTCAAATTTCGCACCGAACTGGCGCGCGGGCTGCGGCTCGCGTTCCTGCTAACGATTCCCGCAACCATCGGCCTCATCATCTTGGCCGAGCCGATCATTTCCGTTCTGTACCAGCACGGCAAGTTCAATGCCTTTCAAACCGCCCAGGCGGCGGGTGCGTTGCGCTTCTACGCCATCGGTCTTGCGGCGTATTCAGCAATGAAGGTACTGGTGCCGGCGTTCTATGCCCTCGATCGGCGCAAGACGCCCATGATCGTGAGTTTCATCGCCGTGGGAGTCAATCTCTTTTTCAACTGGCTCTTCACCTTTCGTCTTGGCTGGGGGCACCGCGGTCTGGCACTGTCAACGGGCTGCGTCGCGGTGACGAACTTTCTGTTGCTGTACGTGCTCATGCGACGGCACGTCGCACAGCTACACACCGGGATGCTCGTGAAGATGCTGGCAAAAGTCACGGTCGCGGGCGCCGCTTTGGGCGCAGTGTGCTGGTGCGGCGAGCACTGGCTGCTTGCAAACTGGGCGGTGCAGGCGACAGCTGCAAAGGCGCTTGGTCTCCTGGTGACGATTGTCGGCGCTGGGATTGTGTTTTTTGCAGTGGCGGCACTGCTGCGGGTCACCGAGGTCACTCACGTCCTGGGCATAGTGCAGCGCAAACTGAGCGCTCGCCTGCCACGCTCGTAGCGCCGGCTTCACTTAGGTAGGCTCTCGCGTATGCCAAGGCTCAACTCGCCACGCGACGCATCGCTCCCCACCACGCGCGCCGCGCGGCAACCGCACGGCAGCGCCGCCGTTTGCTGGCTTGCCTTGTACGTCATCATCTGCCTCGCAGGCGTCGCGCCCGCCCACGCAGGATGGATCGCGCGCGAAGATGCCATCATGGGCACGCGCATCCGCGTGGAGCTCTCCACCATCGATGCGGCGAAGGGCGCCGCGGCTATCGATGCGGTCATGGCTGAGATGCATCGTATCGATGAGCTCATGAGCCACTACAAGCCGGAAAGCGAGCTCTCGCAGATTAATTTGAAGGCGGCAGAGGAGCCGGTGCCGGTCGACCGGGAGCTCTTTGACCTATTGAAACTGTCGCTGCATTTCTCGGAGATCACCGACGGCGCCTTTGACATCACCTATGCGGGCGTCGGCCGCCTGTACGATTATCGTCTGCACATCAAGCCTACCGAGGCGCAGATCAAGGCCGCCCTGCCGAGCGTCAATTGGCGCAATCTCATTCTCGATCCGGAAAAGCTCACCGTAAAATTTGCCCACCCGGGCATGCGCATCGATGTGGGAGGAATCGGCAAGGGCTATGCAGTGGATCGCTGCATAGCCATCCTGCAGGGGCTCGGCTTCAAGAATGCGTTGGTGACCGCGGGCGGCGACAGCCGCATCATTGGCGACCGTGACGGGCGCCCGTGGGTGATCGGGATCCGCCACCCTGACGATCCCAATAAGATTGTGACTCGTCTGCCGCTTGTGGATACGGCGATGTCGACATCGGGCGACTACTACCGATATTTTGATGCGGACGGCGTGCGCTACCACCACATCATTGACCCGCGCACCGGGCACTCCGCAAGCCTCGTGCGCAGCGCCACGATTCTGGGTCCGACGGCCACCGAGACGGACGGTCTTTCAAAAACTGCTTTTGTGCTGGGCGCCGAGAAAACACTCGAAATCATCAATCGCATGCCCAAATTCGATGCGATTTTCATCACCCCCGACGGCCGCGTGCTGTATTCGCAAGGCTTGGAGCCGCTGCCGGCAAAATCCACGACGTCCCCGAAGCAATAGGGCGCCAGACGCGGCGGCTAAAGTAGGCGCTCCGCTATTGCGGAGCGTGACCGTGATGAGCGGATAAGAGAGCGTCAACTTCTCGCTCGGCGAGAAGCCAATCCTCCTCTTCATGGCCGCTCGCAAAGCTGCGCTGCTCCGCGCGCAAATAGGCAGCCTCCGCGATCATTGCGCGGCGCGTATCGGCGGACACTGCCCCGCCGGGTGCGATTGCAGCGGGTTGACCGCTGCGCGTGGCAGTACGTGCACGCGTGCGCTTCTTAGCGGGATTGGGTTCTGGGTTTCGCGGTAAGTCGGGGGTTCGGCGGCTAGCCATACTCGCCTCCTTTGCGATGTTGAGCTTAGAGCATGCGTCGCTGACGGCGCACTTGCAAGCGCTGCAATGCGACGCTCGGCGCGCCGCGACTCAAGAATTGTTAGCAGCGCAAAAGATCATTTGCGCTTGGCTTTGACCTTTGGCTTGCGCATTGTCTTATGACCGCCTGCGCCGACAAAGCCGTCCAAATACTTCTGAAATTCACTACCCAGTTGGTCGTGCGCAAGTGCGTATTCCACCGTCGCCTGCAAATAGCCGAGCTT
>DATCBZ010000295.1:0-7563 GCA_036511555.1 Steroidobacteraceae bacterium | reverse complement strand
GCCACCGGCAAGGAACAGAAGATCGTCATCAAGGCCTCAAGCGGCCTCAATGAGGATGAGATCAAGCGCATGGTGCGCGATGCCGAGGCGCACGCGGCCGAGGACAAGCTGTTCCGCGAGCTCGTGGACACGCGCAACAAGGCCGATGCCCTGATCCACCAGGTTGGCAAGACGCTTACGGATCTGGGCGAGAAGGTCGACGGCGCCGAGCGAGCGAAAGTGGAGTCGGCGATCTCCGATCTGCGTGCGGCATTGAAGACCGAGGACAAGGCGGTCATCGAGAAGAAGACCGAGGGTCTGGCGCAGGCGTCCGCTGCGATTGCGCAGCGCGCCTACCAGGACACCCAAGGTGCGGCGGGCGGCGCGGCCGGGCCTTCTGATGCCGGCGCTGCGGCTGGAGATACCGCGGGCAAGGGCCCGGCGGGTCGCGAGGACGTGGTCGACGCCGAATTTGAAGAGGTAAAGGACAAGGACCGCAAGGCTTCATAATCCGATCGCAACGCCGATAAGGCAGGCATGGCAAAGCGCGACTACTACAAGGTACTCGACGTACCTAAAAACGCGACCGAAGCGGAGATCAAGAAGGCCTATCGACGTCTCGCCATGAAGTTTCATCCGGACAGGAATCCGCATGACGGCGATGCCGAGGAGAAATTCAAGGAGGCAAAGGAGGCAAGCGAGGTCCTGTCCGACGCCCACAAGCGTGCAGCCTACGACCAGAACGGCCATGCCGGGGTCGAGGCGCATGCGCGTGGCGGCGGACGCTCGGGCGCGGATGCGTTCGGCGATATCTTCGGCGATGTCTTCGGCGACATCTTTGGCGGCTCACGCCGCAGCGGCCGCTCGCAGGTATTTCGCGGCGCTGACCTGCGTTATGAACTGGCACTTGATCTGGATCAGGCCGTGTTCGGCCGGAGCGTCGAGCTTGAAGTGCCCAAGCTCTCCGAGTGCGACACCTGCCACGGCACCGGCGCTGCCAAAGGCAGTAGCCCCCAGGCCTGCGAGACCTGCGGCGGTTCAGGCCAGGTGCGCATGTCACAGGGCTTCTTTCAGCTGCAGCAGACCTGCCCGCGCTGTCGCGGCAGCGGTACCACGGTCAGAAATCCTTGCGATACCTGCTTAGGTCAGGGGCGCGTGCGGCGCACGCGCACGTTGTCGGTCAAGGTCCCGCCCGGAGTGGATAGCGGGGATCGCATCCGTCTGGCAGGCGAGGGCGAGGCCGGCCGCAACGGCGGTCCGGCGGGGGATCTGTATGTGGAAGTGCAGGTGCGTGAGCATGCGATCTTCGAACGTGACGGCGAGCATTTGAGCTGCGAGGTGCCGGTGAGCTTTGCCACCGCTGCCCTCGGCGGCACGGTCGCGGTGCCGACGCTCGAGGGCGAAGTCACGATCAAGGTCCCTGCGGAGACGCAATCCGGGCGGGTGTTCCGGCTGCGCGATAAAGGCGTGAAGCCCGTGCGCGGCGGCGCGCGTGGCGACCTCTTCTGCCGCGTCGTGATTGAGACGCCGGTGAAGCTCTCCGCCGAGCAGCGCGAGTTCATCAAAAATCTCGACGATTCGCTGCGCGGGGATTCGCAGCGCCACGCGCCCCGGGCGCAAGGCTTCTTTGAGGGCGTGAAGCGCTTCTTCTCAAGCGACTCCTCGTCATGATCCGTGCGGTGCTCGTTGGGGCGACTGGCCGCATGGGCCAGGCGATCATCGCCGCCGCCCACGACAGCGCCGGCATCGCTATCACGGCGGCGGTTGCCTCACGACACAGCACCTGCATCGGGCGCGATGCCGGCGAGCTTGCCGGCGGCAAGCACCTGGGGGTGAGGGTCAGCAACGCTCTGCGCGAGGTACTGTCCGCCGCCGACGTGGTCATCGATTTCTCCACGGCAAGCGCAACCGAGGAACACCTCGCCGCCTGCCGCGCTGCGAAAAAGCCGCTCCTCGTAGGCACTACCGAGCACAGTGCCGCGCAGCAGAAGAGCTTCGCCGCCGCGAGCCTTGAGATCCCGCTGCTCGTCGCGCCGAACACGAGTCTTGCTGTCACGCTGCTCCTTGAACTTGCCCGGCAAGCCGCGCTCGCCCTGCCGTTCGATTTCGATATCGAAATCATCGAAGCGCATCACCGCGCAAAATCCGACGCCCCCTCGGGCACAGCGCTCGCGCTCGGTCAGGCCGTCGCCCAGGCGCGCGCGCAGGAGCTTGCCGAGGTCGGGGTGATGAATGGTCGCCGCGATACGCTGCGGCGCAGCGGCGACATCGGCTTTGCCGTCGTCAGGGGCGGTGACCTCATCGGTGAACACAGCGTCCTCTACGCCGGTCCCGGGGAGTCCCTGACCCTCACGCACCGCGCCACCGACCGCGGCATTTTTGCCCGCGGCGCGCTCAATGCCGCCGTCTGGCTTTCGTCCCAGCCCCACGGGCTTTACTCGATGCGCGATATTTTTCTTTATAAAACAGGCTCTTAGAATGATTTCTGCAGTGGCGTCGCCACAAATAAAAGGACTGCAAAAACCTCGAACCGCCGTGGACACATCGGGCACGCGCCCGTAAACTTTCCATGCAATCGGTTGGGTTAGTCCGTGCAAGGCGGGAGGATGTTCGATGAGAACTCCTCCCGCTTTGTATATCCGGGCCAGAATTTTTGGACTTTTGAACTTCGGGCAGCGCCCATGACAACAGTACCCGCGGTGCTGGCGCTGGCGGATGGCACGATCTTCCGCGGCCACTCCATCGGCGCCAAAGGCAACACCACCGGCGAAGTCGTTTTCAATACTGCTCTCACGGGCTACCAGGAAATTCTCACCGACCCCTCCTACGCGCGCCAGATTGTCACGCTCACCTATCCGCACATCGGCAACACCGGTGCGACACCTGAAGACTTAGAAGCCGCGCAGATCTACGCCGCGGGGCTCGTGATTCGGGATTTGCCGGTGGCCGCCAATAATTGGCGTGCCATTGAGCCCTTGAGTGCGTTCCTGGAGCGCGGTCGTCTGGTTGCCATCGCCGGAATTGATACCCGCAAGTTGACGCGCATGCTGCGTGAGCACGGCGCTCAGTCCGGCTGCATCATGACCGGCGAGCAGATTGATGAGGCGGCGGCGGTGAAAGCGGCCGGCAAGTTTCCGGGCTTAAAAGGCATGGACCTTGCGAAGGCCGTGTCGGTGAAGCGAGCTTATCAATGGAATGAGGGCAGCGTCTGGCATGGGCCGGCGGCGCCGATTCGCGCCCATCAGCGTCTGCACGTCGTCGCCTACGACTACGGCATCAAGCGCAACATCCTGCGTTTGTTTGCCGACTACGGTTGCCGGGTGAGCGTGGTGCCGGCGCAGACGAGCGCCGCTGAAGTCCTGGAGCTGCAGCCCGACGGCATATTTCTCTCCAACGGTCCGGGCGATCCGGAGCCGATGGACTACGCGGTGCGCGCGCTGCGCGACTTTCTGGCGACCGACATTCCGGTGTTCGGCATCTGTCTCGGGCACCAGCTCCTCGGTCTGGCTGCCGGCGCGCGCACGCTGAAGATGAAGTTCGGCCACCACGGCGCCAATCATCCGGTGCAGGACCTTGATTCCGGCCGCGTCTTCATCACAAGCCAAAATCACGGTTTTGCGGTGGATGAGGCGACGCTGCCCGATTCCGTGCGTGCTACGCATCGCTCGCTCTTTGACGGCTCGCTGCAGGGACTTGCTTTCAAAGAGCATCCGGCATTTGGTTTTCAGGGGCATCCGGAGGCGAGCCCCGGTCCGCACGATATGCGCGCCCTCTTTGATCGCTTCAATCATCTGATGTTAAAGCGTTTGCAGAAGTTGCTCGCCGCCAGTGCCTAAGCGCACTGACATCCAGAGCATTCTCTTGATCGGCGCCGGGCCGATCATCATCGGCCAGGCGTGCGAGTTCGACTACTCCGGCGCGCAGGCCTGCAAGGCGCTGCGCGAGGAGGGCTACCGCGTCATCCTCGTCAACTCCAATCCCGCCACCATCATGACCGATCCGGACATGGCCGATGCGGTGTACATCGAGCCCATCAACTGGCGCACGATCGCCCGCATCATTGAGAAAGAGCGCCCCGATGCGCTGTTGCCGACCATGGGCGGGCAGACCGCGCTCAACACGGCGCTTGATCTGGTGCGCGAGGGCGTGCTCGAAAAATACAACGTCGAGATGATCGCCGCCTCGCGCGAGGCGATCGATATGGCGGAGGATCGCGAGCTGTTTCGCGATGCGATGCGCGAGATTGGCCTTGAGACCCCGCAGTCGCGCATGGCGCGCACATTGGAGGAGGGACTCGCAGCCGTGGTTGAAGTCGGCTACCCGGTGGTCATCCGGCCGTCCTTCACGTTGGGCGGCTCGGGTGGCGGCATCGCCTATAACCGCGAGGAATTTGAGGACATGGTGGTGCGCGGCCTCGACGCCTCGCCCACCGGTGAGGTGCTGCTCGAGGAGTCGGTGCTCGGCTGGAAAGAGTTTGAAATGGAAGTGGTGCGCGACCGCCTCGACAACTGCATCATCGTCTGCTCGATCGAGAACTTCGATCCGATGGGCGTGCACACCGGCGATTCGATCACGGTCGCGCCGGCGCAGACGCTCACCGATAAGGAATATCAGCGCATGCGCGAGGCGTCGATCGCCGTGCTGCGCAAGATCGGCGTCGAGACCGGCGGCTCGAACGTGCAGTTTGCCGTGAACCCGGAGGATGGCCGGCTGCTCGTGATCGAGATGAATCCACGCGTATCGCGCTCCTCGGCACTCGCCTCCAAGGCCACCGGTTTTCCGATCGCCAAAATCGCAGCGAAGCTTGCCGTCGGCTACACGCTCGATGAATTGAAGAACGACATCACGGGCGGGGCGACTCCGGCCTCGTTTGAGCCGTCGCTCGACTACGTCGTCACCAAGATCCCGCGCTTCACGTTTGAGAAGTTTCCGATGGCGAACGATCGCCTGACGACGCAGATGAAGTCGGTCGGTGAGGTGATGGCGATCGGCCGGAGCTTTCAGGAGTCATTGCAGAAGGCGCTGCGCGGTCTTGAAACCGGCCTTGATGGTTTGGTTGAGCTCGTGTCGCTGCCGCTGACGGAGGAGAGCTCCGCATCCCTTGCCCATGAACTGCGCGCGCCGGGCGCGGATCGTCTGCTTTATACCGCCGATGCCTTTCGCGCCGGCTGGCCGCTGCAGCGCGTGTACGAGCTCACCAACATCGATCCCTGGTTCCTGGCGCAGATCGAGGACCTTATAAAGGAGGAAAGCTGCGTGCGGGCGCAGGGCGCCGCGGGCCTTGATGCGGCGCGGCTGCGGCACCTGAAGCGCAAAGGCTTCTCCGATGCACGCTTGGGCCGCCTTACCGGCGAGAGCGAGACCGCCATCCGCACGCGGCGGCGCGACTGGGGCATTGCACCCGTCTACAAACGCGTAGATACGTGCGCGGCAGAATTCGCAACCTCCACGGCCTACCTCTACTCCACCTACGAAGAGGAGTGCGAGGCGCATCCGACCAAGAATCGCAAGATCATGATCCTGGGCGGCGGTCCGAACCGCATCGGCCAGGGCATCGAGTTTGACTACTGCTGCGTGCATGCGGCGCTCGCGCTGCGCGAGGATGGCTTTGAGACCATCATGGTCAACTGCAATCCGGAGACCGTATCAACCGATTACGACACCTCCGACCGCCTGTACTTCGAGCCGCTGACGCTTGAGGACGTGCTCGAGATCCTGGCGAAGGAGAAGCCCGAGGGCGTGATCGTGCAGTTCGGCGGCCAAACACCGCTCAAACTCTCGCGTGCGCTCGAAGCCGCCGGCGCACCGATCATCGGCACCTCGCCCGATTCAATCGACATTGCCGAGGACCGCGAGCGCTTTCAGGTGCTGGTGAAAAATCTGAATTTGAAGCAGCCGGCCAATGCCACCGCACGCGCTGAGGAGCAGGCGGTGCGGCTCGCGCGCGAGGTCGGCTTTCCGCTCGTGGTGCGCCCCTCGTATGTACTGGGCGGCCGCGCCATGGAAGTCGTCTTCAACGAGGAGGACCTGCGCACCTACATGAAAGTCGCCATGCACGTCTCGAACGACAGCCCGGTGCTGCTCGATCGCTTTCTCGATGTCGCCATCGAGGTCGATGTCGATGCCGTGTGCGACGGCGATCACGTGCTGATCGGCGGCATCATGGAGCACATCGAGCAGGCGGGGGTACACTCAGGCGACTCGGGCTGCTCGCTGCCGCCATTTAGTCTCTCCGCCGAGATTCAGATGCAGTTGCGCGAGCAGACAAGGAAGCTTGCCAAGGCGCTCTCCGTGATCGGTCTTATGAATATTCAGTTTGCGATCCAAAATGGCGTGGTCCACATTCTCGAGGTCAATCCGCGCGCCTCGCGCACGGTGCCGTTCGTCTCGAAGGCAACCGGCCTGCAGCTGGCGAAGATCGCCGCGCGCGTCATGACCGGCAAGAAGCTGGCACAGCTCGGGTTTCTCGAGGAGCGCGTGCCCAACTATTTCAGCGTCAAAGAGGCGGTGTTCCCGTTCATCAAATTTCCCGAGGCGGATCCGATTCTCGGGCCGGAAATGAAATCCACCGGTGAGGTGATGGGTACGGGTCGCACCTTTGGCGAGGCTTATGCGAAGGCGCAGGCCGCCTCCGGCGTGACCCTGCCGAGAAGCGGCGTCTGTCTCCTGAGCGTGCGCGAGCGTGACAAACCGGGCGCGGTGGAACTGGGCAGACAGCTCATCGCCCGCGGCTTTACGCTGGTGGCAACCGATGGCACAACGCGGGCGCTGGAGGCGGCGGGACTTGCCTGCCGGCGCGTCAACAAGGTACGCGAGGGCCGCCCGCACATCGTCGATATGATCAAGAACGATGAGATCGATCTCATCGTCAATACCACCGAAGGCAAGCAGGCGATTCGCGAATCCAATTCCATCCGCCGCGAGGCGGTGCACCGGCGCGTGACCTACTACACGACACTTGCCGCGGCGGTCGCCACCTGCGAGGCGCTGGATCATTTGGATGAGGTTGAGGTCAACCGCCTGCAGGATCTGCACAGAGAAGGACTTCCGGCATGAAACGCACTCCCATGACGACGCGCGGAGCGGAGACGCTGCGCGCGGAATTAAAACGCCTGAAGTCCGAAGCGCGTCCTAATGTCATTCAGGCGATTGCCGAGGCGCGCGCCCATGGCGATCTGTCCGAGAACGCCGAATACCACGCGGCGCGCGAACAGCAGGGATTCATTGAAGGCCGCATCAATGAGCTGGAGGCCAAATTTTCCAATGCCGAGATCATCGATCCGAAGTCGCTGCCGGCAACTGGACGGGTCGTATTCGGTGCGACCGTCGAGCTTGAAGATCAGGACGACGCCAACCGCGTCGTCTATCAGATCGTCGGCGAGGACGAGGCGGACATCCGCGCCGGGCGCATCTCCATCACTTCGCCGATTGCCCGCGCACTCATCGCCAAGGAGAGCGGCGACGTCGTCGACGTGCAGGCCCCGGGCGGCACGCGTTCCTACGAGATCATCAAGGTTCGCTACGAGTGAGCGGGCGCTCAAAGAGCAGCGACCGCTGGCTGCGCGAACATTTTTACGATCCCTT
>DATCBZ010000294.1:0-14364 GCA_036511555.1 Steroidobacteraceae bacterium | reverse complement strand
TACGAGGCTAGCGCTGGCGTCGATGGTTGGGTGTCGCTCGAGGTTTCGCCGCTGCTCGCGAACGATGCAGCCGGCACCATTAAGGCGGCGCGCCAGCTGCACGACCGCGCTGCACGCGTCAATCTGTTTATCAAGATTCCGGGTACCGAGGCGGGTATCACGGCCATTGAAGAGTCGATTTTTGCAGGCATCCCGGTAAATGTGACGCTGCTGTTTTCGACCGAGCAGTATCTGGCCGCCGCCGAGGCTTATTTGCGCGGCATCGAGCGTCGCATCGCCGCGGGCTTAAATCCGAATGTTCGCTCGGTGGCATCGCTCTTCATCAGTCGTTGGGATGTGGCGGTGAAAGACAAGGTCCCGGCGGGGCTGCGTAATCGCCTCGGCATCGCGATTGCCAAGCTCGCCTACAAGGATTATCGCGAGCTCCTGGCGGCGCCACGCTTTCGCAAGCTTGCCGCCGCCGGCGCGCGGCCGCAGCGGCTGTTATGGGCGAGCACCGGCACCAAAGACCCCGCCGCGCCCGACACCCTCTACATTGAGGCGCTCGCCGCTCCGGATACGATCAACACGATGCCGGAGAAAACACTCCTGGCTTTCGCTGACCACGGTGTCCTCAAGGGCGTGATGCCCGCCGATGGCGGGGATGGTAGTGCTGTGCTCAAGGAATTCGCAGCTGCGGGCGTGAGTCATGTGCGGCTTGCGGCCGAGCTGCAGCGCGAGGGCGCGGACTCCTTTACCAAATCCTGGCGCAGCCTCATGGATGTCATCGCTTCGAAGAGTGCAATGCTTGCCACCGGCGTGCAGAAGAGCGTGGGCAGTCGATGAGCATGGTGGGGGCGCGCGGCAGGGTCGCGTTTAAAGACCGGCCGGCGTGGCAGGCGTTGACGGCGCACTGCAAGGTGATCGGTGCGCTGCATCTGCGCGAGCTTTTTGCAAGCGACCCCGACCGCGGTGAGCGCATGACGGTCGAGGCCTGCGGCTTGTACCTCGACTACTCGAAGAACCGGGTTAACGATGAGACGCTTGCGCTACTGATACGCCTGGCAAACGAGTGTGGCGTTGCTGCGCATATTGAGGCGATGTTCCGCGGCGAAAAGATCAATGTGACCGAAGAGCGCGCCGTGCTGCATGTGGCCTTGCGGGCGCCCGTCGGCGAGCGCATTGAGGTTGATGGCGTCGATGTCGTCCCTGAAGTGCATGCGGTGCTCGAGCGCATGGCAGCATTCAGCGAGGAGCTGCGCAGCGGCATCTGGCGCGGCCATACCGGCCGAGCAATCAAAAACGTCATCAACATTGGCATCGGCGGTTCGGACTTGGGACCGGTTATGGCCTATGAAGCATTGCGCCACTACAGCCGCCGCGACCTGACGTTCCGCTTTGTCTCAAATGTGGACGGCACCGACTTCGCCGAAGCGACGCGCGACCTTGATCCCGAGGAGACGCTGTTTATCGTCTGCTCGAAAACGTTCACGACGCTTGAGACCCTTACCAATGCGCACACGGCGCGCGCTTGGGCTTTGCAGAAGCTTGGCGATGAGCGTGCTATCCGGCGGCACTTTGTTGCCGTCTCAACCAATGCTGCCGAAGTCACGAAGTTCGGCATTGACCCGGCGAACATGTTCGGGTTCTGGGATTGGGTTGGCGGGCGGTACTCAATGGAGTCGGCAGTCGGTCTTTCCACCATGCTCGCAATCGGCGCGGATAATTTTCGCGCGATGCTCGCGGGCTTTCATGCGATGGACGAGCATTATCGCTACACGCCCTTTGAGCGCAATCTGCCCGCACTCATGGGACTGCTCGCGCTTTGGTACAACGATTTCTTCGGTGCCCAGACGGCGGCGGTATTTCCTTACGATCAGTATTTGAAGCGCTTCCCGGCCTATCTGCAGCAGTTAACGATGGAGAGCAACGGCAAACACGTGAGCGTCGAGGGTGAGGAAGTCGGCGTCGATACGGGGCCCATCTATTGGGGCGAGCCGGGTACCAATGGCCAGCACTCCTTCTACCAGCTGATTCACCAGGGCACGCGCTTCATCCCGTGCGATTTTATCGGCTTCTGCCAGAGCCTAAACCCGCTCGGCGCACACCATGATCTGCTGCTGGCGAACCTGTTTGCGCAGACCGAAGCACTTGCGTTCGGCAAGACCGCGGCGGAAGTGGAAGCGGCCGGCACGCACGGCAAGCTTGTACCGCACCGCGTGTTTGCGGGCAACCGGCCGACCAACACGTTACTTGCACAGCGCCTGACGCCCTATACCCTCGGCGTGCTGGTGGCGCTCTACGAGCACAGCGTTTTCACTCAGGGCGCCATCTGGAACATTGATTCCTTTGATCAGTGGGGGGTTGAGCTCGGTAAGGTGCTTGCGAATCGCATCGTGCCCGAAGTCACCAGTGCCGCCGAACCCAGGCTCGCCCATGACAGCTCTACCAATACGCTGATCCGCCGCTACCGTCGATTGCGCAGGACCGCCGTATGAGTACCCAGGTGAGCGCCCTTGCAGGCAAGCCTGCAAATAGCATCGCGCGGCTCGATGTAAAGAAACTCATTGATGCCTACTACAGTCGACGGCCGGATCCCGCAGTACCTGGCGAGCGCGTTGCATTTGGCACTTCCGGTCATCGCGGCACCTCCTTTGACGGCAGCTTCAACGAGGCGCACGTGCTTGCGATCACCGAGGGCATTTGCCGCTACCGCAAGCAGGCGGGCATCGATGGGCCGCTCTTCATCGGCATCGACACACACGCGCTGTCGCTGCCGGCTTTTGAAAGCGCGCTCGAGGTGCTTGCCGCGCACAAGATCGAAGTCATGATTTCGCAGGGCGGCGAGTACACGCCGACTCCCGCGGTGTCGCACGCGATTCTCGTCTATAACCGCGGCCGCACCGCGGCGCTTGCCGATGGCATTGTGGTCACGCCGTCGCACAATCCTCCCGACAGCGGTGGCTTCAAATACAACTCGGCAAATGGCGGCCCGGCCGACACCGCCGTCACGGGCGCGATCGAAGTCACCGCCAACGCGCTGCTGGCAAATGCCGTGCAGGAGATCGCGCGTGTGCCGATTGCCGCCGCGCGCCGCGCGCCCAGCATCCACGAGCACGATTTTGTGAGCAACTACGTGCGCGACCTCGGCAATGTGATTGATCTAGCGGCCATCAAAGGCGCGGGCTTGACGCTGGGGGTCGATCCCATGGGCGGCGCGGGCGTGCATTATTGGCCGCGCATCGCCGAGCAGTATGGAATCAATCTCGTCGTCGTGAGCGAGGAGGTTGATCCGACCTTCAGTTTCATGACGCTCGATTGGGACGGCCGCATCCGCATGGACCCTTCTTCAAAGTACTCGATGCAACGGCTGATCGGCATGAAGGCTCGCTTCGATATTGCCTTCGGCTGCGACACCGATCACGATCGTCACGGTATCGTGACCAAAACCGCGGGCCTCCTGCCGCCGAATCATTATCTTGCCGTCGCCGTCGACTATCTGTATCGCAACCGTCCGCGCTGGCGGCGAGACAGCGCGATCGGTAAGACCGTGGTCAGCAGCGGTATCATCGACCGCGTCGCAACACGCCTCGGCCGCAGGCTCTATGAAGTTCCGGTGGGCTTCAAATGGTTCGTTGCCGGGCTCCTCGACGGCTCGCTCGGATTTGGCGGCGAGGAGAGCGCCGGTGCGTCCTTCCTGCGCGTCGACGGCAGCGTCTGGTCAACCGATAAGGACGGCATCATCGCCGCACTCCTGTCCGCCGAGATCACGGCAAAGAGCGGGCGTGATCCGGGCGCGCTGTACACAGAGCTCACCCGGGATCTGGGCGAACCTGCCGCCGATCGAGTGGAGGCGCGCGCAACACCTGCGCAAAAGGAGGTGCTCGCCAAACTCTCGCCCGAGCAGGTCAGACAAAGCGAGCTTGGCGGTGAGAAGATTCTGGCGCGCCTGACGCGCGCCCCGGGTAATAACGCGCCGATTGGCGGCCTGAAGGTGACGACCCAGAACGGCTGGTTCGCCGCACGCCCATCCGGTACCGAGGACATCTACAAAATCTACGCCGAGAGTTTTCTCGGCAAGGACCATCTGCAGGCGATCGTCGCTGACGCGCAGACGATTGTCAGCGATGCACTGTCGGCGGGGTCTGCCAGTGCGCCTGTCGCGCCGGCGCCGGCGACGCCCACCGACAAGGAAGCGGTGGAAGCGTGGCAGAACGAGGGAGACCCCAACTAAGCATGCGCGCGCGTAACCGAGTGAGCGAGTAGACACCGTATGTGGATCGTCAAAATTGCGCTGCAGCGTCCGTACACGTTCATAGTTCTTGCGATCCTGATCCTGTTGCTGGGCGTCTTTGCGATTCTGCGTACCGCGACGGACATTTTCCCGAGCATCAACATACCGGTCATCGCGGCCATTTGGAACTACACCGGGCTGCAGCCCGAAGAGATGTCGACGCGCATCATTCTCTTCACGGAACGCACCGCGCAGACGACCGTCAACGACGTCGAACACACCGAATCGCAGTCACTGAACGGCATCGCGGTCGTCAAGTACTTCTTCCAGCCTACCGCCAACGAGGAGCTGTCATTCGCGCAGATCACCGGCGTCTCGCAGACACAGCTGCGCTCCTCGCCGCCGGGCACGACGCCGCCGTTCATCCTGGCCTATAACGCTTCCACCGTTCCGATCATTCAGCTCGCGCTTTCGAGCGATTCATTATCAGAAGCGGAGATCTTCGACCTTGGCAATAACTTCGTGCGCACAGGCCTCTCGACCATTCCGGGCGCGGCCATGCCGTATCCGTACGGCGGCAAGCAGCGGCAGGTGCAGGTCGATCTTAATCTCTCGGCGCTGCGTTCCAAGGGCCTCTCCGGCTCCGATGTGACGAACGCGATTGCGGCGCAGAATCTTATTCTGCCCGCCGGTACCCAGAAAGTTGGCGAGCTTGAGTACTTTGTCGAGGTCAATGCAAGCCCCAAGACGGTTGCCGAGATGAATGACCTGCCCATCAGCGCGCACAACGGCAGCGTCGTCTACGTTCGCGATGTCGCGCATGTCCGTGACGGCTACCCGCCGCAGACCAACATCGCGCGGCTGGAAGGGCGGCGCGCGGTGCTGATGAGTGTTTTGAAGAGCGGCACGAGTTCCACTCTCGACGTCATCAATGCCATCAAAGCGAAACTGCCGCAGATCCGCTCGACGCTGCCGCCCTCGCTGAAAATTGAAGCGATCGGGGATCAGTCGCTATTTGTGCGCTCGGCCATCTCCGGTGTGGTGCGCGAGGCTGTCATTGCCGCAGCACTCACCGGCCTCATGATCCTGCTGTTCCTGGGAAGCTGGCGCAGCACGCTCATCATCTCCATGTCGATTCCGCTGTCGATCCTGGCGTCAATCGCCTGCCTGTCGGCGCTCGGCCAGACCATCAACATCATGACGCTCGGCGGCCTTGCGCTCGCGGTCGGCATTCTCGTCGATGACGCCACGGTCACCATAGAGAATATCAACTGGCATCTTGAGAAAGGCGAGGACGTTGAGCCCGCCATATTGGCCGGCGCACAGCAGATTGCCCTGCCGGCGCTCGTCTCGACTCTCGCAATCTGCATCGTATTCGTGCCGATGTTTCTGCTCGCGGGCATTGCAAAGTACTTGTTCGTGCCGCTCGCCGAAGCCGTCGTCTTCGCGATGCTCGCGTCCTACCTGCTGTCGCGTACTCTGGTGCCGACGCTTTCGAAGTATTGGCTGCAGAAACACGATGAGCATGACGCCAAGTCATCCCCTGGCATGCTGAAGCGCCTCCAGGTGCGTTTTGAGAAGGGCTTTGAGCATGTGCGCGACCGCTATCATGCGTTACTCGAGACGGCCCTTGCGAATGGGCCACGCTTTGCGACCCTATTCTTTCTCGCGATGGCGGGCTCCGCGATCCTCGCGTTTCCCTTTGGCCGCTATCTGCCGGGCCTCGGACAGGACTTTTTTCCGACGGTCGACTCGGGCCAGATCAAACTGCATCTGCGTGCGCGCACGGGTCTGCGAATAGAGGAGACGGCTGCTCTATGCGATCAAGTGGAGGCAGCAATCCGGCAGAGCATTCCCGCGGCAGAGCTTTCAAGCATTGTTGACAACATCGGGCTGCCTTACAGCGGCATCAATTTAGCCTACAGCACTTCGGCGCCTATCGGCCCGAGCGATGCCGACATTTTCATTGCGCTGAAGGAGAAGCATCATCCCAGTGCCGACTATCAGCGTCGGCTGCGGCCGCTCTTGGCGCGCGATTTCCCGTCTACGGCTTTTGCTTTTTTGCCGGCGGACATCGTAAGCCAGACGCTGAACTTCGGCCTGCCAAGTCCGCTTGATGTGCAGGTCGTGGGTCCAAACTTCACTGCGAACCGAGATTACGCCGCGAAACTCTTGCAGAAGCTGCGCGGGATACCTGGTGCGGTTGATCTGCGCATCCAGCAAGCGGCGGATTACCCGGTGCTACACGTCGACGTCGATCGCACCAAGGCGCAGCTCGTGGGCCTTACTCAGCACGATGTCGCCTCAAACATGCTGGTGTCGCTGTCGGGTAGCTTTCAGACGCAACCCTCGTTCTGGATCGATCCCAAGACCGGTACCCAATATCAGGTTGTTGCGCAGACACCGCAGTATCAGCTCGAGACGCCCAATGCGCTGGCGATGACGCCGATCACCAATGGCGCGGGCGGCGCAGAACAGGTGCTCGCCAACGTCGCAGGCTTCCACAGGAGCTTCGGCCAAGCCGTCGTCAGTCACTACGACGCGACCCCCGTCATCGATATATACGGCTCGGCGCAGGACGCCGATCTGGGTTACATATCCACGCAAGTGAACAAGATTGTTGCTGACACCGAAAACGAACTGCCGAAGGGCTCGCACGTAGTCGTGCGCGGCCAGGTGCAGACCATGAAAGCGTCATTCTTTGGCCTGCTGGTGGGTCTTATTGGTGCGGTCGTTCTTGTTTACCTTCTGATCGTCGTCAACTTTCAGTCCTGGCTTGATCCCTTCATTATTATTACGGCGCTGCCGGCGGCGCTCGCTGGGATTGTTTGGATGCTGTTTCTAACGCATACCACGGTGAGCGTGCCGGCACTGACCGGCGCCATCATGTGCATGGGCGTCGCCACCGCCAATAGCGTGTTGATGGTGAGCTTTGCGCGCGAGCGCATGGATGCGGGCGATGATCCGACACACGCCGCCTCGCAGGCGGGCTTTCAGCGTTTTCGCCCGGTGCTGATGACCGCGCTTGCCATGATCATCGGCATGGTGCCGATGGCCTTAGGCCTTGGCGACGGCGGCGAACAGAATGCTCCGCTCGGCCGCGCCGTGATCGGTGGACTGGTATTCGCAACGGTTGCGACGCTCTTTTTTGTGCCGACGGTTTTCGCGATCATTCACGGGCGCTCAGGTGCGGTGCGCGCCACGTCACCTTCCGGAACTCAACATGACTGAAGCTTCACGCCCTAGGGCCGACGACAAACCCGCACATATCGCGCGCTATGCGTGGATCGCGCTTGCGGTTGCAGTGATTCTCGCCGTGTGGGGTGTCGTGAGTCGCGTGCACGCGCGCAACGAGCTTGCCAAGCAGACGACCGCGGCGGCCGTGCCGCAGGTTACGACACTGAAGCCCACCCCCAGTCCCGCCTCCGAGGATCTGGTATTGCCCGGCAGCGTGCAGGCGTTCATCGAAGCGCCGATCTACGCCCGCACCAGCGGCTACCTCAAAAGTTGGAGTACCGACATCGGCTCGCCGGTAAAAAAGGGCCAGCTGCTTGCCGAAGTGGATTCGCCGGAAGTTGATCAGCAGTACAGCCAGGCGCAGGCGGATCTCGGCACCGCACATGCCAACGCCGAGCTCGCGGTCACCACCAATGAGCGGTGGAAGGGCTTACTCGCGACCCATTCCGTTTCGCAGCAGGATGCCGACACAAAGGCGGGCGATGCGGCTGCCAAGCGCGCCGCGCAGGAATCGGCGGGCGCCAATGTTCGCAGGCTGCGCGATCTTGAGTCCTTCAAGCGTGTGCTCGCACCATTTGACGGGGTCGTGACTCAGCGCAACACCGATGTGGGCGCGCTCATCACCGCCGGCCAGAATTCCGGTGCCGCACTGTTCCGGGTGGCCGACACCAGCAAACTGCGAATCTATGTGCTGGTGCCGGAGCCGTATGCCGCGGCAACGGTGCCTGGTATGGAAGCGACGCTGCAATTTAGCGAGCACCCTGGCAAGAGCTATCCGGCCGCGGTGGTGCATACGGCCAATGCGCTTGACCCGGCGCTGCGCACCTTGCAGGTTGAGCTGCAGGTCGACAATGCGCAGGGCGAACTCTTTCCAGGATCCTATGCCGAGGTGCATTTCAAAGTGCCCGGCAGCACTGAGAGCATGACGGTGCCGGCCAATTCGCTGCTGTTTCGCGCAGCCGGAATGCAGGTTGCAACGGTTGATTCGAGCGATCACGTGCGCCTGAAGACAATAGTTCCCGGACGCGACTTCGGCAAAGCGATAGAAGTGCTCTCGGGACTCAGCGCCGAGGACAGCATCGTCGTCAATCCCCCCGACTCGCTCACTGACGGCGCTGCCGTGCAGATTGCGCCGCCGCCGAAGCCTGCCGCGCAGGGCACGAAAAAAGCCTCGTGAGAAAGGTCCTTGTCGGCGCCGCGATTTGCCTGACGGGAGCTCTTGGCGGCTGCTCGTTCGCGCCGCCCTATAGGACCCCGCCAACAGCGCCGCCGCCTGCCGTTTTCAGCGAGGCGCCTGACTGGAAGACGGCGGCGCCCGCGGACGGCGTCGCGCGCGGCCCATGGTGGAGCATATTTGACGATGCGACGCTCGATACCCTCGAAGCTCGAGTTACGAATGCCAACCAGGACTTGAAGGCCGCGTTCGCACGGCTACAAGAGGCGCGCGCGGAGACGCGCATCGCGCGCGCCGGGTACTTCCCAACTATTACCGCTAATGCCGGCGTTACCCGCGAACGCTCCTCAGTCAACTCACCCACGTTCAATGCGGCGCGGCCCGGCGCCTTCAACGATCTGCAGCTCGATGCGGATGTGTCCTACGAGTTCGACGTCTGGGGGCGGGTGCGCAATACCGTTACAGCGGCGCGCGCAACGCAGCAGGCGAGCGCTGCGGATCTGGGTGCCATCGATCTGAGCACGCACGCGGAACTTGCCACGGATTACTTCACGCTGCGCAGTGACGATACCGAACAGGAGCTCCTCGATCATACGGTCGCCGACTACGCACAGGCGCTGCAGTTGACCGAAAACCTGTACAACGGCGGCGCGGCTCCGCTGTCGGACCTCGAGCAGGCGCGTGCGCAGCTCGAATCGGCGAAGACGCAAGCCGCGGATGTGCGTCTGCGGCGTGCGCAGACCGAGCATGCCATTTCCGTACTGGTGGGCGAACAGGCCTCGGTGTTCCATATTGCGCCGACACCGCTGCTCGCAAGCACCGGACCGCCATCGATTGATCAGGTACTGCCGTCGGCGCTGCTTGAGCGTCGCCCCGATGTCGCCGCGGCCGAGCGCCTGGTTGCGGTGGCCAATGCCCGCATCGGCGTGGCACGGGCCGCATATTTCCCCGTCTTTAGCCTCGCCGCTGTCGCAGGCTTCGAGAGCACTTCGGCTTCGAACTGGATCAGCGCACCCAGCCGGCTGTGGTCGATTGGCCCGGCAGCGGCGTTGACGCTTTTTGATGGTGGTCTACACCGCGCACAATCAGCGGCTGCGCACGCGGCGTACGATGAGCAGGTTGCCGACTATCGCGGTACGGTTCTAGCCGCGTACCAGGAAGTCGAAGACAATCTTGCAGCGCTGCGTGAGTTACAAAACGAAAGTTTCAGCGAGGCCGCTGCGGTCGCGGCAACTCAGAGCGCACTGCAGCAGGCGCAGTATCGTTATCAAGGCGGCCTTGTCACCTATCTGGAAGTTGTGACCGAGGAGAATGCTGCGTTGAGCGCCCAGCTGTCGGCGGTCGACATTCAGGTGCGACGTTTGAACGCCAGTGTGCTTCTCGTGAAGGCCTTGGGCGGCAGCTGGCAGAATCCGATAGCGAGCAGCGGTCCGGACACGGCGGCCAAGTCGCCCTGAGCATCCAGATGCCGCCGTTTTCCATTCTTGATCTTGCGCCGGTCGTGCAGGGCGCAACCCCCGGCGATGCACTGCGCAACACGCTCGATCTCGCCCGGCATGCCGAGAGCTGGGGCTACCGGCGCTATTGGGTCGCGGAACACCACAATATGATTGGAATTGCGAGCGCCGCAACGGCGGTCGTGATTGGCTACATTGCAGGCGGCACGCAAACCATTCGTGTGGGCGCAGGCGGCATCATGCTGCCGAATCATTCCTCGATCGTGATCGCCGAACAGTTCGGTACTCTCGAGTCGCTGTATCCGGGACGCATTGACCTCGGGCTTGGCCGAGCCCCCGGCACCGACCAGCGCACGCTCGAGGCATTGCGGCGCCATCCCGATAACGCCGAGAACTTCCCGGCGGACGTGCTCGAGCTACAGGCGCTCCTGGGGCCGCTCGTGCCGGAACAGTCGGTACAGGCCGTGCCCGGCACCGGCACACAGGTTCCGCTGTGGATATCAGGCTCAAGTCTGTTTGGTGCGCAGCTTGCTGCAAGGCTGGGCCTGCCGTATGCGTTTGCGTCGCACTTCGCACCCGACGCGTTACTGCAGGCGCTTCAACTGTATCGCCGCGACTTCAAGCCCTCAGCGCAGCTCGCGCAGCCGTACGCGATGATCGGAGTGAACGTGATTGCCGCTGATACGGACGCTGCCGCGCGTCGCTTATTCACATCGGTGCAGCAGCAGTGCACCAATATGTTTCGCCGTGCGCGCGGCCTGCTGCAGCCGCCGATCGATGACATCGAATCCTAATGGTCGCAGGTCGAGAAAGTGCAACCGTCGAACATGCTGCGCTACGCATTTGTCGGCTCGCCAGATAGTGTGCGTCGTGGGCTGCAACATTGCATTGCCGCAACCGCCGCGGATGAAATCATGGTTGCCGCCGCGATCTTCGAGCACGCTGCGCGCCTGCGCTCGTACGAGATGGGGTGACCTCAAGATTCGGATTTTTACGTACGCTAAGGTTCAAAGTGGGTTGATTCTGTAGGTTTTGCCCGGCGCAGGGGCCTGAAACCGCCCTTGGCAACCCGTTTATTGGCATGCCAGCTGTAGTCGCCGGTCAATCCGATGTGGTTCCAACCGAGCGGCGAGACGTGTGGGAGCAGCGATTCGTCGATCTGACCATGTTGCATGAGAGCGGTCACCACCCGCTCGAGGTACACGGTATTCCACATGGTGATCGCGGCGACCACCAGATTAAGCCCGCTGGCTCGATATCTTTGATTCTCGTACGAACGGTCGCGAATTTCCCCCAAGCGATGAAAGAAAATGGCACGTGCCAGGGAGTTGCGCGATTCGCCCTTTGCCAACCCCGCCGAAATGCGATGCAGGATCGACGGATCCCGGATGTAGCGCAACATAAACAAAGTACGTTCGAGCCGACCGAACTCCCGAACGGCCAGCGCAAGGCTGTTCTGCCGAGGATAAGACGCGAGCTTGCGTAGAATCAGTGACGCGGTCACGGTCCCCTGCTTGATCGAGGCGACCAAGCGCATGAACTCATCAAATTGTTGTTCCATCAGCTTGACGTTCAGTGACCCGCCGATGAGAGGCGCCAGAGCCGGCCAGTCGGCGGACTTTCCCGGGATGTAAATACGCTTGTCGGAAAGATCGCTGATGCGGGGAGCGAACTCGAACCCGAGCGGGTGAAACAATGCGAAGATATGACCGCGGTCGCCGCGCCTTAGCGTACGTAAAAATCCGAATCTTGAGGTCACCCCGAAACGTCGACAGGGATGTTAGCAGGCCGACTACCGAGTCCCGAAAACTTGAATATGTAAATAGAGCTGCCCCCGAATGTCATAATTGACAAACAAAGCTTACCTTGTCATAGACTGTGACTTGACGTGCGGAACCAGATTTCCTCCGCCCCGCCCATGCGAACGATCATCAGGGATGTATGCGCACATTGATGGACCAAGGATGCAGGTCGCGAGTCCGACATCGTACGGGGTCGCGGTCTCGGCGTTCGGTATTCACTCTGCGGCGCGGCTGCGGATTCGCACGGGCGGCATACCCTTGAACACATCGAACCTCGCGGGAACCGAAGCCCTACCGGCGTTTGATTTTATCGCGGGCGGAACTCAATAACACTAAGCACTCAAGGGAATGAACACGTGAAAATTCAAGCGATGATGGCGACCGCGCTAGGGTGCGTGGGATTGCTTCTGGTCTTTTCCCGCCGGTGCGCAAGATTTTATCGCCGCATGCAACTCAGCCTCTCCGTGCGTGGGTTCTGACTGGGTTAACGCTTTCCCGCCTGGCACAACCAGTTCGACAACCTATATGGCGTCGCACCGTACCCAGCGGCACAGTGTGGTGACGAGCGATGGTGCGATGCATATCATCGTTAACACCGGAGCGACAACGGGAGCGCTGCAACTCTATTCGAGCCCCAACAACGGGGTGTCTTGGTATAACACGTACACGCTGGTCGGCACGCAGACCCTGCAAGCAAACTACACGGTGTCGACCGACGACGTGGCTCTGCGGACGGATGAAGGGGGTAATCAGTATTTGGATATAGCGTATGACCAGGAGACGGCCGAAGGTGGTGTCAACGCATTGATGTTTACCGAACTGGCCTACACTCCGCCTCCCAACGCCATGTCGGCTCCTTCATGGGCTCCGACTGCGAGGTACTACCCGTAGACGGTAAACTCCAGCTCTTCCGGTTCGACGACCTTTCAGCAGCCGGCGTTTACGAAGGATCAGAACGGCAATTTCTGGCTCACGGATTTGGAATTGCAGTTCAATGATCTTTCGCATCCCAACACCCCGTCGGTCGGAGGGATCGCTGTGTATCAGCGAAATGCGGGTATTTGGGGGTCGGTGGCCGTCACGATTCCCAACAATACCACCCCGCCTGGTACTGCCCCTTCCGCCAGTCTCGTCAGCAGCCGGGGTAGTAACGCCTTCGCGCACGCACCCCGTCCGGTGTCCGTGCAGTCCGCAAATAGCACGGGCACGATTGGGCTGCTCTTTCAAAGCTCCACGCCGACCTCGCTGAGCTCCGATTGCCTTTATTGGGTGACGATCACCGGCAGCGCTGCCGCTGGGGCCACGGCAGCGAATACTCTGGAATTAAGCCAGTATTCCAACTCGCCGGCATCAACCAATTGCAACCTGCCCGCCACGCAGGGGACTTACCCGGATACCGCCTTCAGCGTCGCGACCAATCCGAGGACCGGGGATCAGTACCTAGGATTCGTGGTCAATTACCCGTCTGGATCCTCCAGCGGCACCGCCGTCTACGCCATGTCTTACACGGGATCCTCGGCACCCTTGGGTACGTGGAACACCGCCGGACAGACCTTGAATTACAATGGTACGGCGGTCTATGTGAAGAGCATCTATGCCACGGTGGGTTTGAAATCGTATTCGTACATGGTCATCAATAACAACTCCGCGCAATCATTGGAGCTTTTCTATTCTCCAACGCTATCAACCGTGACGAATACTTTGTACAGCCCGCTTTCCACTCTCAGCTACCCTTCGCCGCTTTCTGGGCAGAGCTTCGGCAATCCGCGCATCGAGGCACCGCAGTACATCAACAATAACCAGTACTCGATGATAACTACCGTGCCTGTGTGGTTACAGTACGTCAGCGCCACGATTCAAGGTACTCAGACTCAGTCGTTGATTTATTGGAATAATGTGCCGAACTAAGATGATGGTAGCGGGAGAGATCAAAGGTTTTTATAAAAGCTATATACCACCTTGAACTTTGACTTTTCAACTCGAGGAGTTCTATGATGAAACGATCAACATCAGCCGCGCGTTGCGCGCTTCTCGCGCTCGGGGCACCGTTGTTATCAGCGGTCGGCGTTGCCGCACAAACCGCAACACTCTCCGTGCAGCTCCTGGGCAACATCTCAGGGGGTGTGAGCTCTTACGTAGCCGGCATCAATGAGGCTGGAGAGGCGGCCGGTAACGCCGGCGCGGGCACCGCGGTTTGTCCTGAGTTTGGTTGCGCGGTTATCTGGCATGACTTGACGCCCACTGTGCTTGCGGTTGAAGCCACATCTGGTTCCGAAGCGTCTGCCATCAACAATGCGGGTCAGGTTGTCGGTAACGCTTATGCGACTACTGGGGTAACGACGGCGGTTGTCTGGAATAACGGAACGCCAACCCCGCTCCCGGGCCCGACTCCGCAGTATACAAACACCCTCGCCACTGCCATCAGTGATGCCGGCCAGGTGGTGGGAGAAGCCTACCCACCGGCTGACACTGGACAAGAAG